>NZ_JAERKB010000009.1:0-268983 GCF_018257325.1 Nissabacter archeti | reverse complement strand
CTGCGCCCCTGCCCGCCCTTTTCTGATTCCGCCTCCCCCTGCTGGTAAAACCGCCTGCCCTGACTACGCTGAAAGCAGCGCAACACAGGAGAAGGCTATGCGTCTTGCATCGTATAACGTGGAAAACCTGTTCGACCGCGCCGCGGTCATGGACCAGACCGGCTGGAGCAAAGGCAAGCCGGTGCTGGAGAAATTCGCCGCCCTGAATGAGCTGCTGGGCGAGATCACCTACACCGACGCGATGAAGAAAAAAATGGTGTCGCTGATGAAGGATCTGGGGCTGGAGCGTTCAGACACCGGCCCGTTTGTGATTCTGCGGCGCAACCACGGCGCGTTGCTGAAACGCCCGCGGGCCGGGGGCCTGGAGATCACGGCCGGGGGGCGTGCGGACTGGGTCGGCTCGCTGGAGCTTATCGAGGAGCCGGTGGATGAAATTGCGATGCGCGTCACCGCCAAAGTGATGATTGACCTGCAAACCGACATCCTGGCGGTGATTGAGGCGGAGAGCCGCCCGTCGCTGGCAGCGTTTAACCAGGAGATCGTGAGGGCGATGGGCGGTGAGCCGTTCCGCCATGTGATGGTGATCGACGGCAACGACACACGCGGCATTGATGTCGGGCTGATGACCGGCCCGGACTACCCGATCGGCGAGATGCGCAGCCACGTGGATGACCGCGACGGCGAGGCGCTGGTCTTCTCGCGTGACTGCCCGGAATACAGCATCCCGCTGGCCTCCGGCGAAACGCTGTGGGTGCTGGTCAACCACCTGAAAAGTAAAGGTTACGGCAGCAAAGGCAGTTCAGATGCCCGCCGACGCCGGCAGGCAGAGCGGATCAAGGCGATTTACCAGCAGCGGATCGGCGAAGGCCACCCGCTGATCGCGATTGTCGGGGATTTCAACGACACGCCGGAGAGTGACCCGCTGGCCCCGTTGCTGAAAGAGACGGATCTGCGTGACGCCTTCACCCACCCGGCGTTCGATCAGGGCGGCTATCCCGGCACCTGGGGCAACTGCAACGCGGATAATAAGCTCGACTATATCCTGCTGTCACCGGCACTGTGGGATAAGGTGAAAGCGGGCGGCGTGCTGCGCAAAGGCATGTGGCCCGGCGTCCGCCCGGTGAAATGGGAGGCCTACCCGGAGATCAAAGAGCCGATCAACGCCGGGTCTGACCATGCCGCCCTGTGGGTGGACCTCGATATTTAGCCGCCGGCCGGAGGATAGCCGCGCTGGCCTCTCCCCCGGCTCCGGTTGCCCGGCATCGCCAGCCCGGCCCAACCACAAAGGAGGGTCTGGTTCAGCCTCTTTCTGGCATGAACATGGCGGGAAAGGCCCCCGCCGGGAGAAAGGGGTTAACGGCGCGCCGGGCTTTTCACCGCCGGTGCCGGGGCGGCGGCAGCCTGCTCTGCCGCGGTACGGCGCGCATAGCGGGCGGCCAGCACCGAACAGACCATCAGCTGCACCTGGTGGAAAATCATCAGCGGCAGCACCATCGCGCCGACCGCCGCCACCGGGAACAGCACGTTGGCCATCGGGATGCCGTTCGCCAGGCTTTTCTTGGAGCCGCAGAACACAATGGTTATCTCATCGGCCGTGCTGAACTTCAGCAGCCGCGCGGCCCAGGTGTTGATCACCAGCACAATCGCCAGCAGCACCAGCGACATCACCAGAATCGACAGCAGTGACCAGCCGTCAATCTGCTGCCAGATCCCTTCCACCACCGCCGCACTGAACGCGGTGTAGACCACCAGCAGGATCGAGGAGCGGTCAGTGATGTTCACCAGCTTTTTGTGGCGCTGCACCCAGTTGGCGATCAACGGGCGCGACAGGTGGCCCACCACAAACGGCACCATCAGTTGCAGGATGATCGACTCAATGGCGTGCAGGATGTCCGGGCTGTTGCCGCCGTCCTGGGTCTGCATCAGCGCGCCGACCAGCAGCGGCGACAGGAACACGCCGAGGATGCTGGAGGCAGAGGCGCTGCAAATCGCCGCCGCGACGTTCCCGCCCGCCACCGAGGTAAAGGCAATGGCCGACTGCACGGTGGCAGGCAGCGCACAGAGGTACAGGAAGCCGAGGTAAACGGTCGGCGTCAGGATGCCCGCCGGCACCAGCGCTTTCATCGCCAGCCCCAGCAGCGGGAACAGGGCAAAGGTGCTGAGGAACACCACCAGGTGCAGCCGCCAGTGGCCCATCCCGGCGATAATCGCCTCGCGTGACAGCTTCGCGCCGTGCATAAAGAACAGCAGCGCAATCGCTGCGGTGGTCAGGTATTCAAAAAAGAGTTTGGTGTTGCCTTCACACGGGAACAGGGAGGCGATGATCACTACCGCCACCAGAACCAGCAAAAAGGTGTCTACCCGCAGACGTTGCAACCAGGACATGACACATTCCCTTCCATCGTAAATTAACGCGCTTTAACGCACACAGCCCCAAAAAAAACAGGCACCGGCGTACCGGCACCTGCATCATGATTACGCCCTGACCGGCAAGGCGCGTTTCTGGCCGGCCGACTCCAGCCCCAGCTCAATCAGCTCCATCACCCGGATCGCGTCCGCGGCGGTGACCGGGTTATTGCCCTGCCCATTGATGGCGTCACGCACCTGCGCATAGTAGGCCGGGTAGTTGCCCGGCAGCGTCAGCACGGACTTTTCCGCCATGATGCCGTCATGCGCCAGCGTCAGCACGCCGTCACGCATGTCATAGCCCCAATCCTCCTGCGGCAGGCGCTCACCCGCTTTCAGGCGATCTTCCTGCGGGTCGAGGCCAAATTTCACGTAGCTGCCCGCGGTGCCCTGCACGGTGAAGCGCGGGGTTTCGGCCGCGGCGTACACGGTGCTGTGCAGCACCACGCGCAGGTTACGGTAGCTGAGGATGGCGTGGAAGTAGTCCACGGCGCGGGCGTTGGGGCGCAGCATACCGAGGTCAACGTAGAGGCTGTCCGGCATGCCGAACAGTTGCAGCGCCTGGTCAATCAGGTGCGGGCCGAGATCAAACCAGATGCCGCTGCCGGGGCCGCCGCCTTCGCGCCAGCGGTTGCGGACTTCCGGGCGGTAGCGGTCAAAGTGGGATTCAAAATAGACGATGTCGCCGAGGCTGCCTTCGCCGATCAGCGATTTCAGCGTCAGGAAGTCGCTGTCCCAGCGGCGGTTATGGAACACCGACAGCACCTTGCCGGTAAGGCCCGCCAGTTTCTCCAGCTCGCGCGCCTGCGCCAGCGTCACGGTAAAGGGTTTGTCCACCACCACATGTTTACCGGCGGTCAGTGCCGCCTGCGCCAGCGGGAAGTGGGTTTCATTTGGGGTGGGGATCACCACCAGATCGATAGTGGGGTCATCAAACAGGGCCTGCGGGTCTTTTACCACCTTCAGCGAAGGCCAGTCCGCCGCGACCTTCCCGGCGTCACTGCTGGAGACCGCCGCCAGCTCCAGGCCCGGCGTTCCCGCCAGCAATGGCGCATGGAAGGTTTTACTGGCATAGCCGTAACCCACCAGCCCGACACGAATTTTTTCAGCCATTTCACATCCTCTTGAACAGTAACCTGTCACGATTTGACACCATGACAGGCGGCAGAACAAGAGTAAATTAATTGTTAACTGATTTTAACATCAGCAACGGTTAATAGCGGTAACCGGCGACCTCCTGTTCCGGCCACGGGCGTTCCCGGTAGGGGCGTGCCGGGTAGTTAATCTCGGTGCTGCGGCGGCGGAAATCACTGGGGCTGACGCCGACCCGCTTGCGGAACACGCGGGAGAAGTAGAGCTGGTCGTCGTAGCCCACCACGCGGCCGATGGTGGCGATCGACTCCTGGGTGGTCTGCAACAGCAGCTTGGCGCGGATCACCCGCTGGTCTTCCCGCCAGCGCAGGATATTGATGCCGACCTGCTCGCGGAACAGGTGCGCCAGCCGTGACGGTGACAAACAGACGTGGCGCGCCACCTCATCAATCCGCAACTCCCCCGCCAGGTTGCCGGTGATGAACTGGCAGGCTTCAATCACCCGCGGGTCGAGGATTTTCTGCGGGCTTTGCGGATCCTCTTCCATCGCCCGCAGCAGCAGGCGCTCCAGCAGGTTCATGCCCAGCTCCTCGGAGAAGCGGCGGCCGGAGCGCTGGGTCTGCTCAATGTTGGCAAACAGCCGGTCGAACTCCAGCAGCAGGGTGTTGTCCGGCAGCGTGAGCCGCCCGACGTCATTGGTTTTGCTGCGCCACTCCAGCCAGTCGGCCCAGTAGGCGCGCGGGCGGAAATAGACCCAGCGGTGGTACCAGCAGTCGCTGTTGGCGGAACGGCCATAATGGTGTGAGGCTTTCGGCGGGAACAGCAGCAGGTCACCGGGGTTGCAATAGAAGGTCTGTTCGCCGTCAAACACTTTGCCCTGCCCTTTGATGGTCAGGTTAAGGATGTAACCTTTCATGCCGCCCGGCCGGTCAACAAAGAAATCAAGCGGGCCTTCGGCCATGATCGGCGTCAGCCCGGCGACTAAATAAGCATTGAAGTTATACCCCGGCAGCAGCGGGTTTGGTTGCGGTTCCTGGATCATGCGGTGATACATCTGAGCCTCCAACATCAACGCGTTAACTTAGCAGAGTGCAGACAAGTCTACCGGGCGACAAGCCTGCCGCCCGATAAGGTTATGAAATTGTGAACAAGATGCGGGTTTGTTCACCTTTGCAGCATCAAACCGTGCGCTTGGCCGCTTGTTTGTAGCGGTCAAAAATCACCGCTGCCAGCAGGATGGCGCCGCGCACCACATACTGCGAGAACGGCGAAATATTCAGCAGGTTCATGGCGTTTTCCACCGTGCCGAGGATCAGGATACCGGCAATCACGTAGGAGATTTTGCCGATGCCGCCCTTCAGCGACACGCCGCCCAGCACGCAGGCGGAGATCACGATCAGCTCATAACCGATAGAGGTCATCGGCTGGCCGCTGGTCATGCGCGAGGCGAGGATGATGCCTGCCGCGGCGGATACCAGCCCGGAGAGGATAAAGATGATGATTTTGGTGCGCACCACCGGTACCCCGGCCAGCCTGGCGGCTTCCTCGTTGCCGCCGATCGCCAGCGTGTTGCGGCCAAAGGTGGTTTTATTCAGCAGGAACCCGAACAGGATCAAACAGCCGACGGTTATCCAGATCGGTGCCGGCAGGCCGAACCAGTTGGTGTAGCCCAGCGCGAAGAAGCGCTCATCCTCAATGCCGACCGCTTTGCCGTCAGAGATGATGTAGGCCAGCCCGCGCACAATCTGCATGGTGGCGAGCGTGGTGATCAGCGCATTGATCTTCAGTTTGGCGATGACAAAGCCGTTGACCAGCCCGGAGATCAGGCCCAGCCCCATCCCGGCGGCAACGCCGATCCAGAGGTTTTCCGTCAGGTTAATCACCACTGCCGCGGTGACCCCGGCGCAGGCGATGACGGAGGCGACGGAGAGGTCAAAGTCCCCGGAGGCGAGGCAGAACAGCATCCCGCACGCCACCATCCCGGACATCGAAATCGCCAGCCCCAGCCCTTTCATGTTGATGAACGAGGCAAAGTTCGGCACAAACACCGCACAGGCAATAAACAGCACGGCAAACACCACCAACATGCCGTAGCTGTCCCAGACGCGGGAGAGGCCAAGGCCACGGGCTTTTACCGGGCCATTTTCCGGCTTGAGACTTTTTGTTTTCATAGCAGGCGTGGTAACACTGGACATCATGCATTCCTCAATCAGGCAACCGCCGCAGCGGCATCGGGGGCAATATCAGGGGTGCGCAGCATCGCCAGGCTGAGCGCTTTCTCTTCGGTGGCCTCGTCGTGGGTCAGCTCGCCGGAGAGCGCGCCTTCCCGCATCACCAGGATCCGGTCGGCCAGGCCCAGCACCTCCGGCAGATCGCTGGAGGCGAACAGCACGGCAATGCCCTGCTTCGCCAGCTCATAGATCACGTGGTAAATCTCATGTTTGGCCCCGACATCAATGCCGCGCGTCGGCTCATCGAGCATGATCACTTTCATCTCTTCCGACAGCCAGCGGCCTAAAATCGCCTTTTGCTGGTTGCCGCCGGAGAGGTTCATGATCAGCTGGTGGGCGGTCGGCGTTTTGATGTTCAGCCCACGGATATGCTTGTCCGCGTTGGCACTCTCCCAGCCGTTGTTGATCAGGCAACCGGCGGTCAGGGTTTTGCGCCGGGCGCTGATGTTGATGTTTTCACGCACCGAATGCACCGGGATGATGCCGTCCGCTTTGCGGTCTTCCGGGCAGAGCATGATCCCGGCGCGGATGGCGTCAATCGGCGAGCGGATGGTGAGCGGTTGGCCGTCGAGCGAAAGCTGGCCGCCGGTGATGCGCGTGCCGCCAAACAGCCCTTTCATCAGCTCACTGCGCCCGGCCCCCACCAGCCCGAATAGGCCGACAATCTCCCCGGCGCGCACCTCGAGCGAGATGGGCGTCCGGACGCCGGGCGCTTTCACGTTATCGACTTTCAGGCGCACCGCGCCGTGCGGGCGCGGCGAGTAACCGTAGACGTCACCGAGGTCACGCCCCACCATCGCCTGCACCAGTTTTTCGTTGTCCACCTGCGCCATGTCGTCAAAGGTGCGCACATAGCGCCCGTCTTTGAACACGGTGATGGCGTCGCTCAGCGCAAAGATCTCCTCCATGCGGTGCGACACATACAAAATCACCCGCCCTTCGGCGCGCAATTCACGGATCACGCGGAACAGCTGCTCAATCTCGCGGGCGGAGAGCGAGCTGGTCGGTTCGTCAAAGGCGATCACTTTGGCGTTGCGCGCCAGCGCCTTGGCGATCTCCACCATCTGCCACTGGCCGATGGAGAGGTATTTCAGCGGGGTGTCCGGGTCAATCTCCAGCCCCAGGTGTTTCAGCTGCAACTCCGCCTCATAACGCAGCAGCTTTTTGTTCACCAGCCCGCGCTTTTGCGGCAACTGGCCGAGGTAGATGTTCTCCGCCACCGTCATCTCCGGCACCAGGTGCAGTTCCTGGTAGATGATGGCGACCCCGGCGTTCAGCGCGTCGGTGGTGGAGCTGAAGGCGACCGGTTGCCCTTTCAGGCGGATTTCGCCGCTGGTCGGGGTGTAGTTGCCGCTGAGGATCTTCAGCAGCGTGGATTTACCGGCGCCGTTTTCGCCCATCAGGGCGTGGATCTCACCGGCGCGGCAGTGGAAGCTGATGTCGTCCAGCGCTTTCACGCCCGGAAATTGCTTGCCGATGGCGCAAAACTCCAGGTAGGGCGACTGCGTTGTCATGGCATTGACCTCATGGGTAACAGGAACAGGTTCGGGTGCGGGAAACGGCGGCCGTGACGGCCGCCGCAGGATCACATCAGCCCTTTCTTCTGCAATTCCGGTTTGAAGTTGTCACGGGTGATCAGCACCACGTCGGTGACTTCGGTGAATTTGGCCGGTTCAGCGCCTTTTTCTACCCAGTCATGCAGCATCTGGATGCTCTTGTAGCCGTGGATGTCCGGGCTTGGCAGCAGTGAGCCGTAGAAGCCGGTGGCCTGCGCTTTGGAGAGTTCGCTGACCGCGTCCACGCCGTTGATGCCGATGCCGATCACGTTCGGCGCTTTGAAGCCCTGGCCTTCGGTGGCGCGCACGCCGCCCAGCACGGTGTTGTCATTCATGCCGATGATCAGCCAGTTTTTCACTTCCGGGTGCTGCACCAGCAGCGAGTTGGCGGCATCAAACGCGCCGGGGATGTCATTGGATTTGGTCGGGATTTTGTAGATCTGTTTTTCCGGGAACCCGGCGGCTTTCAGCGCGTCCATTGAGCCGGTGGTGCGGCGGCGGGCGGTGTCCAGCTCGTCGGCGGTGATGGCCATCACGCCGGTTTCAGCCGCGTTCCAGCCGCGCTTCTGCATCTCTTTATACAGCTCCTGCCCCTGGCGTTCGCCAATCTTGGTGGCGGCCATCATCACCAGCGGCACGGTTTCCATCGGTTTGCCTTTGGCAGTCACGAACTGGTCATCCACCGCGATCACTTTCAGGTCATAGCTGCGCGCCTTCGCCATGATGGCCGAGCCAAGTTTCGGGTCCGGCGTGCAGATGACAAACCCTTTCGCGCCGCTGGCGGCCAGGCTGTCAATGGCGTTCAGCGTTTTCTCGCCGTCCGGCACCGCAATCTTGATCACATCAAAGCCGAGATCTTTGCCCGCTTTATCAGCGAACTTCCACTCCGTCTGGAACCACGGCTCCTCGGGCTGCTTGACCAGGAAACCGAGTTTCATGGTTTCGGCGATAGCTGAATGTGACATAACCGCAGCCAGCGCGACGGCAGCGAGTCCCTTAGTGAATTTATGCATGATGCTCTCCGGTCTTATTGGTGTTGTTCACCCGGTGCAACGGGCGGTGTGAAAACGCTATCAGTAGAGGTAAAACGGGGTGGGCTTGCCGTGAGTGCCCGGTTCAGGCGCATTGCGGCCGCACACCCTCTGTAAGACGGGGTAAGTTTTAACGGGAATCAAGACGCAAAATGTAGAGCGCTATCACATCTGGGGATTACAGCAGGAAAGTGCATAGATATAGCAAATTTAGCCAACCATTAACTTTTGACTGACATCACAGAAACATTCAAAGAAGCAGGAAAGTGCATACTTGCAGCAAGCGGCTCCTCACCCTGCGCACCCCCACGCTCCTATGGTAGTCAGCACTTACCCTGAGAACCAAAGGAGTACCCAGAATGACGCAAGGTGCCATTGCTATCGGCCTTGATTTCGGCAGCGATTCGGTACGCGCGCTGGCAGTGGATTGCCAACGGGGCACTGAACTCGAGACGGATGTCGTGTACTACCCACGCTGGCAGGAGGGCCGCTACTGCCGCCCGGCGCACAACCAGTTCCGCCACCACCCGCTCGACTATATCGAGGCGATGGAGCAGGCTCTTCGCAACGTGGTCAACCGCTTAAGTGCAGAACAACGCGCGGCGGTGGTCGGCATCGGCGTGGATTCCACCGGCTCGACGCCCGCCCCGGTGGATGCCGAAGGCCGCGTGCTGGCGCTGCGCCCTGAATTTGCTGACAACCCGAACGCCATGTTCGTGTTGTGGAAAGACCACACGGCGATTGAAGAAGCCGAAGAGATCAACCGCCTGTGCCGCAGCGGCCGCTTCCCGGATTACACCCGTTACATCGGCGGCGTCTACTCCTCTGAGTGGTTCTGGGCCAAGATCCTGCATGTTTCCCGCCAGGATGCCGCCGTGCGTGACGCCGCCGCCTCCTGGGTGGAGCTGTGCGACTGGGTACCGGCGCTGCTGGCCGGGAAAACCGCGCCGGGCGACCTGCTGCGCGGGCGTTGCAGTGCCGGCCACAAAATGCTGTGGCACCCGTCGTGGGATGGCCTGCCGCCGCGTGACTTCTTTGAAGCGCTCGACCCGTGCCTGGTGGAGAACCTGCCCTACCCGCTGTTCACCGACACCTTTACCGCGGAGGTGCCGGTCGGCACCCTGAGCGCCGAATGGGCAGAACGCCTCGGCCTGCCGCAGAGCGTGGTGCTCTCCGGCGGCGCGTTTGACTGCCACATGGGCGCCGTGGGCGCCGGGGCGCAACCCTATACGCTGGTGAAGGTGATCGGCACCTCCACCTGCGACATCCTGCTGGCGGATGCAGAGCGCGTCAACGACCGCGCCATCGCCGGGATTTGCGGCCAGGTGGACGGCAGCGTGGTGCCGGAGATGATCGGCATGGAGGCCGGGCAATCCGCCTTCGGCGACATGTACGCCTGGTTCAGCCGCCTGCTGAGCTGGCCGCTGAAACAGGCCGCCGCCGCCAACCCGGCGCTGGCCCCGCAGCTGAAACAGATTGAAGCGGATCTGCTGCCGTCCCTGACCCGTGCCTGGGCGGAGGACCCGTCGCTGGAGACGCTGCCGCTGGTGCTGGACTGGTTCAACGGCCGCCGCACCCCGAATGCCAACCAGCGCCTGAAAGGTGTGATCACTGACCTGAACCTCGGCACCGAGGCCCCGGCACTGTTCGGCGGCTTTATCGCGGCCACGGCCTTCGGCGCGCGCGCCATCATGGAGTGCTTCGAGCAGCAGGGCATCCCGGTGGAAAACGTGCTGACGCTGGGCGGCATCGCCCGCAAATCCCCGGTGATCATGCAGGTGTGCGCCGATGTGATGAACCGCCCGCTACAGATTGTCGCCTCTGACCAATGCTGTGCGCTGGGTGCGGCGATCTTTGCCGCGGTAGCCGCCGGCGAGTACGCCAGCGTGCCGGACGCCCAGCAGCAGATGGCCTGCGCCATCGAACGCACGCTGCAACCCGACCCGGTGCGGGTCGCGGAGTTCCAGCGCCTGTATGAGCGTTACCAGCAGTGGTGCGCCGCCGCCGAGCCGCGTTTCGCCCACGCCCCGGCCCAGCCTGCCGCCCCGGTGGCGGAACCCCTTGCCTAATTTTTCCGGCGGGTGCCCGTCACCCGCCCCCCTTTTTTGTCAGGAGTTGCAAATGGACGCATTTAAACAGCAAGAAGTATGGTTTGTGATCGGCACCCAGCACCTGTATGGGCCGGAAACCCTGCGCCAGGTCAAGGAGAACGCCGAGCAGGTGGTCAACAGCCTGAACAAAGAGGCCGGCCTGCCGGTGAAACTGGTGCTTAAACCGCTCGGCACCTCGCCGGATGAGATCACCGCCATCTGCCGCGACGCCAACTACCAGAACGACTGTATCGGCATCATCACCTGGCTGCACACTTTCTCCCCGGCCAAGATGTGGATCGCCGGGCTGAGCATCCTCAACAAGCCGCTGTTGCAGTTCCATACCCAGTTCAACGCCCAGGTACCGTGGGAAACCATGGACATGGACTTTATGAACCTGAACCAGACCGCGCACGGCGGCCGTGAGTTCGGTTTCATCGGCGCGCGGATGCGCCAGCAGCACAGCGTGATCGCCGGGCACTGGCAGGACGGCGAATCCCACCGCCGCATCGCCCAGTGGATGCGCGTGGCCGCCGCCCGCCAGGAGAGCCAGCAGCTGAAAGTGGCGCGCTTCGGCGACAACATGCGTGAAGTGGCCGTGACCGAAGGGGACAAAGTCGGCGCACAGATCCAGTTCGGCTACAGCGTCAGCGCCTACGGCATCGGCGATTTGGTCAGTGTGATCAATGAAGTCAGCAAAGGCGATGTCGATACGCTGATCGAGGAGTATGAGGCGAGCTACACGCTCACCGACGCGGTGAAATCCACCGGCGACAAACGGGAAAACCTGCTGGACGCGGCGCGCATTGAGCTGGGCATGACCCGCTTCCTGGAACAGGGCAACTTCCGTGCCTTTACCACCAACTTCGAAAACCTGTGGGGGATGCAGCAGTTGCCGGGCCTGGCGGTACAGCGCCTGATGCAGAAAGGTTACGGCTTCGGCGGCGAAGGTGACTGGAAAACCGCCGCGCTGCTGCGCATCATGAAAGTGATGGCCAGCGGGCTGGAAGGCGGCACCTCCTTTATGGAGGATTACACCTACAACTTCCAGAGCGGCAACGATCTGGTGGTCGGCTCGCACATGCTGGAAGTCTGCCCGAGCATCGCCAAAGAGCAGAAACCGACCCTCGATGCCCAGTACCTCGGCATCGGCGGCAAAGCGGACCCGGCGCGCCTGATCTTCTCCACCCCGGCCGGCCCGGCGCTGAACGCCAGCGTGATCGACATGGGTGACCGTTTCCGCCTGCTGGTCAACGTGGTCGATACCGTGGAGCAGCCGCACCCGCTGCCGAAACTGCCGGTGGCGCGCGCCATCTGGAAAGCCCAGCCGGACCTGCCGACCGCGGCGGAAGCCTGGATCCTCGGCGGCGGCGCACACCACACGGTGTTCAGCCAGGCGCTGAACCTGGAGCATATGCGCCTGTACGCAGAGATGCACAATATCGAACTGCTGGTGATTGACAACCAGACCACGCTGCCGGCCTTCAAGGACGCGCTGCGCTGGAATGAGGTCTACTACAAGATCTGCGCCAAATAAGCCTGCCCGGCCGCGGAGGTCAGCGGCTGAGACAGCAAACAGGGATACAAAAAATCAGTAAAAAAAGAGTGGGCCCCGGCCCACTCTTGTCATTTCTGCTCACCACTATTTCTGCGTTTTTTGCGCATCCCCAGCCGCCGGATCGCTGCCCGGATCCACTGCCTGACCTGCCTCAGCGGGCTGCCCTCCGGCGGGCGCGGCGGCATCGGGCGCGGAACCAACAACGATTTCCTGGAAACCGATGTCGTCTGCGTCACCGTCGCTGCCGGCCGGTTCCGCCGCTGCCGTCTCCGTTGCCGCCTGCGTTGCCGACTCCGGTACAGCGGGTGCCGCTGCCGGCTGGGCACTGCTCCCATTGATTACCGGTTCTGCCGCTGCCGCCTCTGCGGCGGGCTGGCTGCCGTCAACCGTGCTGCCGTCCTCTGACTGCACAATAATCCCGGCGGCCGGTGTCACCGTTTGCCCCGCGGCCAGCGCCTCGGCCGGTTGGTCCGGGATAGCCGCGCTCCCGGCGGTGTCCTGGCCGCCGGCTGAATCGCCGCTGGCCGTGCCATCCTGCGGCTCGGTGCCGCTGCCGCCGGTGGGCTGGGTGGCAGCGCTCCCGGTAGCCGCATCGGCGGGTTGGGCCGCTGCCGCGCTGCTGTCTGCGGCGGCGGGCTGGGGGGCCGCAGGCGCTGCCTCACCCCCTGCCGGGGCAGCCTGATCCTGGCCGGCCGCAGGCACCGCGTCGGCCGGGGTTTCGGCGATCACCTCTTTACCGCTGGCCACCGCGTCCGGGGAGTACTCCCCTGCTTCAGTCGGGCCATCCTGCTGCGCCGTCTGCACCCCGTCTACCGGTGCAGCGGATGCCGCCGCCTCAGTGACCGCCTGAGTTTCCCCGCTGGTGGGTGTACTGGCGGAAATCGCCCCGCCGGTATCGCCGCTGGTGGTGCCGTCCTGCGGCTCGGTGCCGCTGCCGCCGCTCGGCTGGGTCGCGGCGTTATCGGTACCGGTACCGGCAGCCAGCGCATCTGCCGGCTGGTCCGGGATGGCACTGCTGCCCGCATCCGCCGCCGGCTGGCCGGCCGGTGCGGCAGCCGGGGCAGCCGCAGGCTGATCCTGACCGGCAGGCGGTAAGTGTTCGGGCGGGGTTTCGGCAATCACTTCTTTACCGCCCGGATCAGGCACCTCTTTCCCAACCGGCTGCACATCTCCCGACGGGGCTGCCGCGGCCTTAATTTCGATCATCTGTTTCTCCGTGATGTTACCAAGGGGCATGTTTGTGCGCGGGTCACCGCTGCTGGTGCCGTCCTGCGGCTCGGTGCCGCTGCCGCCGCTCGGCTGGGTGGCGGCGTTATCGGTGCCGGTACCGGCGGCCAGCACATCCGCCGGCTGGTCCGGGATGGCGCTGCTGCCCGCGTCAGCCGCCGGCTGGTCGGCCGGGGCGGCCGCAGGCTGGGCGGCGCTGTCAGGGGCCGGTGCCCCGCCTGTGGCCGGATCCTGGCCCGCAGGCGGGACGCGATCCGGTGGGGTGTCACCGATCACTTCCTTGCCGCTCGGGGGCACGCCGGGCGCAGGCTCGGTGCCGGCAGGCAGGACATCCCCCACCGGGGCGCTGCCCGCCTCAACCACCGTTTTCTGGGTGACGTTGGCGATCGGTGCGCCCGGTGCGCCGGACGCGCCGGGGTCACCGCTGGTGGTGCCGTCCTGCGGCTCCGTACCGCTGCCGCCAGTGGGCTGGGTGGCGGCCTGGCTGGTGCCGGTGCCCCCTGCCAGCACGTCAGCGGGCTGGTCAGGGATCGCCGACACCGGTGCGATGCCCTGCACCGGGGTGCCCACCGGCGGCGCGTTGCCGGTAATCGCCTTGAGGGCCGCCGCGCCCAGTTGGGTGGTGAGGTCAGTCAGTGCCTGGCCGGCGGCGTCACCGGCCGCAGACGCCGCCGCGCCCGCGATCCCGGCCATGATCTGCCGTGCCTGATCCAGCACGCCGCTTTCGCGCTCTTTCAGGAAGGCTTTTGCCCGTTTTGCCAGCACGTCAGCCGGTTGGTCCGGTACGGTGGCCGCCGCAGAGGCTTTCTCCGCCAAGGTCTGCCGGGCCGCCGCCGCCGCAGCCGCCAGCCCCGCCTCAACGGTCTGTTTTGCCAGTTCTGACGGTGCCGGTTCACTGCCGTTCTGCGGGGCGGCGTTCTGGGCGCTCTGCTGGGCCGCCCCCTCTTCCACCCCAAAGATCGAGTAATCCACCAGCATGTTCCCGGTCAGGTCAGTGACGGCATTCTCTTTGCGCTCACCGTAGGGGTAGTGTTGTTTGCGATTCAGGGAGAGGTAGAGCAGGCCCAGTTGCTCGTCGTCCTCATCCTGCAACCGCTGGGACATCACCTCCGTGACAAACTTGGTGATCTCCACCCCGGCCCGGAAGGCCGGGTTGGCGGCAGTGGCCACCAGCGAGCCGAGCGACGTGGCGAAGTTATGGAACTCCGCATGGTCAGCGATCGATGAAAACACCGACCCCAGTTCACGGGTGTCCTTATTGCTTTTGATCGCCATCAGGCACCAGTTGACGTCTTCCGGAATTTTGTCACTCTGGAACAGGTTGTAACCGGTGGTGCCGAAGGTCAGGCGGGCGTTGTCCTTCACATTTTCCACGGTAGTCAGGATCTGCGAGGAGCTGACGCTCTGCACCGCGCGGGCCAGCAGCGCGGTTTTCTGGGCCGGATCATTACTGTCCAGCCAGGTGTCAATGTCGGGTAAAATAGATTGGCTGGTGGTCACAAAGCTGATTAATTTCACGTCCGACAGATCTTTGCGCCAGTTAAACAGGGTCCGGGTTGACCCATTACTGGTCAATTTCACTTGGTTGGCTCGGAAATAGAACATAATGTACCTCTTCTTAATGTGGAGTAAATGCGGCCTGGCGGAGTTAGCCGCAGAAATAAAAGCATCTCGTTACGCATTAATGACCAACAGCACGTTATGAAATAAAAGGGCGTGCGCCCTGCCCCCTCCCGCATTCCCTGACGCGGCATGAGCGCACAAAACCTGTTATTTTTACAGCCGGGATGATCCCTGTATAAAAGGGGTTATTTTCCCTGCCCCCTGTATTGTATCCCCCCTGATTCCTCCTTGAGTTTGCTGCTCAGGCTTGATCCAAAGAAATATTGGATAATGGCCGACAGCGCGACCCCCAAAAGAAAACCGGTCACGGTATTAATCATGTTTTCGCGCTGGTCAATATTGACGGACGGCGAGAAACAGGCCATGAACAAAAACAGAAACGTCAGCAACGTGACGCACAGTGCATACAGGTAAAGAAAGTGGCTGCTCAGGAAACGCAGGGCTGCCGGCCGTGCATCGGCATCCTGCTGAAGGCCCGGCGCGGCACCTGCCGCCACCGTCACTGCCTCTCCCGCTTGCTCTGTTTTTTCCGGCCGGGCTTGCGGGTTATCTCGGATATTTTCGTTCATGGTAAAACCTCCGTTAATTAATACATCCTTTATTTCAATGTCATCCCACTCCCTGCGATTCATTAAAGGCATAACATCAGCGGGGTAAGTGATAAAGTTCACCTGTTTCATTTTCTCTCATTGACCTCTATGAGCTGCGGCATGAGGGTGAATGAGGTGTGACAGCGAAATAAAAAAGCCTCGCGGTTCTCATTGATGCGCCCATTAACGGGCAGGGAGGAAGGTAAAAACAGGGCATTAGCGCCCTTTATTTCTCATTCTTTTACGGGGGGGTGGGAAATAGGCGCGGCGGGCTGCCGGTATTGGCCGGGAAAATAACGGCCAGGTTTTTTTATCAGATTAAAAGCAGTGAACAATATGGGGTAATACGGTACACCTGAATGATTAAGGGGGATCATCAGTTATGCGGCAGGCAGGCGGGATATGACAATTGTTAGCCGGAAAACAGAAGAAAGGCGGGCAAGCGTGGCGCAAAAACCGCCGCCGGAAAGGATATTCCCGCACCAGGTTGGCCCGGCGCGGGGGCGAATGCGGCGTCAGGCGTGCCGGTTCAGGTGGGCCACCGCCTGCCGCAACCACTGCAGTAACGGCTCATCCAGCCAGGTGCCCTGGGAGAGTTCCGGCTGCTCCTCCATCGCCAGGCGGATTTTGGCATGGGTTTGCGGGTCATTGCCTGCATAGGCACAAAACAGCGCCATCCAGCGCTGGGCCAGCGGGCGCGCGTCGGCCGACTCCGGGGCGATGCCCTGCTCCATCGCCCGGCGCATATCCGCGATAAGCGGCGGCCAGGCGGACATCTGCTTCGGGTAGTTCTCATAGAGAAAGGCGTATTCGTCATCATTCAGGTAACGGCGCAGGAGCTGCATTTTATTCTCCGCAAAGGCGCGGGTAATAAAGGCTTCGATCTCCGGCGTCATGCCGATGGCCGCACGCACCTCCGGTTCCTGCTCGTGCATCTGGTTGAGCCGGTTAAGGAAATCGGGGTTACAGGCAGTGTCACGCTCCAGCGCCAGCATCCAGCGCAGCGCCAGTTGCCGCGCCGCCGGTTCCTGCGGCAGGGTGCGGTTCTCCAGCAGCCACTCCGCCTCTTTTACCAATGCCCGCCACTCGGTATCGCGTGCCTCATCAGCCTGTGAGAGCGGCAGTTGGGTCAGCTCCTCCTGGGTAAAATATTTCTCATACATCGCTATTGACTCCCACGTTATCAACCCTACATGCCAGCATAGCGGATTGCCGAAAAATCACCGCATACCGGCGGCCGGGCGGCATCCGGAAACAGCAGGGGTGAAGATGCCGGCCCCGTGCGCGGCCCGGCTGAGCGCGGCCTGTTTCCCGCCCGGCCTTTGCCCCCCGGTCTTTCCCAATCCGCCTGTTTTTTTCTTAAAGCCGATCGGCTTTTACAACACATTCTTGATAAGCCGGGGAATTTCACTCTGGTAGTATGTGCCGGCTGAATGCGGGCCTCCCGCGTTGTTTCATCCTGCACAAAGGTTTTTTATGTCGCTAAATCAACAGTCCCCGCGCATTGGCGGATGGTTGCTGGCCCCGCTGGCCTATCTGATCATGACGCTGCTGGGCAACACGCTGACGCTTTCGCTCTACGGGATGGCGCTCTCCCACAGTGACTCGCGCGCCCGGCTCCTCGGCACCACCGGCATGGCGTTGCCGTGGTATCTGTCACTGGTGACGGCGCTGGCGATGTGGCTGTTCAGCGCCTGGGTACTGTGGCAATTCACCCAGCGTAAACGCATCGTGCCGCGGCTCTATATTTTCTGGCTGCTGGTGACGGTGCTGCTGGCGATTAAAAGCTTTGCGTTTGCGCCGGTGCCGGATGATTTTGCGGTGCGCAGCCTGCTGGCCCCGCTGCTGGCGGCGGCCCTGCTGGTGCCCTATTTCTCCCGCTCCCGCCGGGTAAAACAGACGTTTATTGGCTAACCCCGCCACCTGCCCGCGCCGATGCGGCCCTGCGGCAGGCAGCGGTTCTTTTGACTTCAGACTTTCAGGCATTGCAATGACCGAATACCTGCTCTTGTTTGTCGGCACTGTGCTGGTAAACAACTTTGTACTGGTGAAATTCCTTGGGCTGTGCCCGTTCATGGGGGTCTCCAAAAAACTGGAAACCGCCATCGGCATGGGGCTCGCCACCACCTTCGTGATGACGCTGGCCTCCATCAGCGCCTGGGCGATCAACAGCTTTATCCTGTTGCCGCTCGACCTGATTTACCTGCGCACGCTCTCCTTTATTCTGGTGATCGCGGTGGTGGTGCAGTTCACCGAAATGGTGGTACGCAAAACCAGCCCGTCACTCTACCGCCTGCTGGGGATCTTCCTGCCGCTTATCACCACCAACTGCGCGGTGCTGGGCGTGGCGTTGCTGAACATCAATGAATCGCACAACTTCCTGCAATCCGCCGTGTATGGTTTTTCCGCCGCGGCCGGTTTCTCGCTGGTGATGGTGCTGTTCGCTGCCATCCGTGAACGCCTGGCAGTGGCCGATGTGCCTGCGCCGTTCCGCGGGTCGTCGATTGCGCTGGTCACCGCCGGCCTGATGTCGCTGGCCTTTATGGGCTTTACCGGTCTGGTGAAATTCTGATGAGCGCGTTATGGATTGCCATTGCGGCGCTGACGCCGCTGGCGTTGATTTTCGGGCTGGTGCTGGGTTACGCCTCGCGCCGTTTCAAAGTGGACGAAGACCCGGTGGCCGAGCAGGTGGATGCCCTGCTGCCGCAGAGCCAGTGCGGGCAGTGCGGTTACCCCGGCTGCCGCCCCTATGCCGAGGCGGTGGCCAACGGCGAAAAAATCAATAAATGTGCGCCCGGCGGCGAGCAGGTAATGGTGAAGATCGCAGAGCTGCTGAACGTCGAGCAACAGCCGCTGGATGGTGGTGACACTGTCACGCATCCGGTGCGCAAAGTCGCCTTTGTGGATGAGAGCAACTGCATCGGCTGCACCAAATGCATCCAGGCCTGCCCGGTGGATGCGATCGTCGGCGCGACCCGTGCCGTTCACACCGTGGTGGCCGATCTCTGTACCGGCTGCGACCTCTGCGTCGCGCCCTGCCCAACTGACTGTATTGAAATGATCCCGGTAAAAACCACCACCGCCAACTGGAAATGGGATTTGAATACCATCCCGGTGCGCGTCGTTACGGAGGGCCAGCATGTTTAACCTGCTCAACGCCCTGAATAAACACAGGATCTGGGATTTCGCCGGCGGTATCCATCCGCCGGAGATGAAAACCCAGTCAAGCCACGCGCCGCTGCGTACTGCGCCGCTCAGCGACACCTTTATCATCCCGCTGCAACAGCACCTCGGCCCTGAGGGTGAGCTGTTGGTGCGTGCCGGTGACCCGGTGCTGAAAGGCCAGCCGCTCACCGCCGGGCGCGGGCGCACATTGCCGGTACACGCGCCGACCTCCGGCACCGTGCGCGCCATTGAGCCGCGCATCACCGCCCACCCCTCCGGCCTGAAAGAGCTGTGCGTGGTGCTGGATGCCGACGGCGAAGACCGCTGGTGTGAACTGTCGCCGGTGGCGGATTACCACCAGCAGAGCGCCAACGACCTGATCGCACGCATCCACCAGGCGGGCGTCGCCGGTCTCGGCGGCGCGGGCTTCCCCACCGCCACCAAATTGCAGGGCGGCCGGCACGGCGTGAAAACGCTGATCGTCAACGCTGCCGAATGTGAACCTTACATCACCGCCGATGACCGGCTGATGCAGGAGCACGCCCCGGCGATCATTACCGGCACCCGCATCCTCTGCCATATCCTGCGCCCGGAGCGGGTGATCATCGGCATTGAGGACAACAAGCCGGAAGCGATTGCCGCGCTGAAGCGGGCGCTGAAAGAGGACACCACGCCGGGCGTGAAACTTGAGCTGCGCGTGATCCCGACCAAATACCCGTCCGGCGGTGCCAAACAGCTGACGCGCATCCTCACCGGGCAGGAGGTGCCGCACGGCAAACACTCCTCGTCGATCGGTGTGCTGATGCAGAACGTCGGCACGCTGTACGCCATTACCCGTGCCATCGTCCACGGTGAGCCGCTGATTGAGCGCGTGGTGACGCTGACCGGTGAATCGGTCGGCCAGCCCGGCAACGTCTGGGCGCGCATCGGCACGCCGGTGTCGCTGTTACTGAACGATGCCGGTTTCCGCCCGCACGATCAGCAACTGGTGATCATGGGCGGGCCGCTGATGGGCTTCACCCTGCCGCACCTCGACGTGCCGACGGTGAAAATCACCAACTGTCTGCTGGCCCCGTCGCAGAGCGAAATGGGCAAGCCGCAGGAGGAAGAGGCCTGTATCCGGTGCAGCCAGTGTGCTGATGCCTGCCCGGCCGGTCTGTTGCCGCAACAGCTTTACTGGTTCAGCCGCGGCCAGGAGCATGAGAAGGCGCGCAACTACAACCTGTTTGACTGCATTGAGTGCGGTGCCTGCGCCTACGTCTGCCCGAGCAACATTCCGCTGGTGCAGTACTACCGGCAGGAGAAGGCGGAAATCCGCGAGCTGGATCAGGAAGCGGCGCGCGCGGCTGACGCCAAAGCGCGTTTCGAAGCCAAACAGGCGCGGATGGAACGGGAGAAACTGGCCCGTGAAGCACGTCATAAACAGGCCGCCGTGCGGCTCGACGACAGCCAGAATGATGACGTGCAGGCCGCAGTGGCACGGGTCGCGGCGAAGAAAGCCGCGCAACCGCTGGATGAGGCCGTGCGTGAGGCGGAACGTGCCGAGCGCCGCGCCCGCCGGGCCGCCATAGAGGCGGAGATCCCGGTGGATCAGACGTCGCAGTCTGAAGATGAACAGCACCATGACGCCGACCCGCGCAAAGCTGCCGTCGCGGCCGCCCTCGCCCGCGTTAAAGCCCGTAAAGCCGCTGAAGCGGACGCCGCCCCGGCGGCTGCCACGCCGGACACCGGCGCGGATGATGCCCGTAAAGCCGCAGTCGCGGCGGCCGTGGCCCGTGCCAAAGCGAAAAAAGCGGTCGAGGCAAATGCCGATTTCGGCACCGCCGAGGTGGTGGATGCCGACGGCCAGACCACGCCCACCGACGACGACAAACGCAAAGCTGCGGTGGCCGCCGCTGTCGCCCGTGCCAAGGCAAAACGCGCCGCGCAGGCAGAACCGGCTGACGCTGCACCGGCAGAGGCAGAACCCGCAGAAGCCGCTTCAGCTGAGCTGAGCGCCGACGACAAACGCAAAGCCGCGGTGGCCGCCGCTGTCGCCCGTGCCAAGGCAAAACGCGCCGCGCAGGCAGAACCGGTTGATGCCGCGCAAGCGGAACCGGCCTCCGCGGAGGCGTCAGACAACCCGGTAACCGAAAACAGTGCGTTAAACAAACACGCACCTGAACCGTTGCGCCAGGAGGCCGGCACACAGCCCACCGGCCGCGCGGCGGAAAAACAAGAAAGTGACCCGCGCAAGGAGGCGGTCGCTGCGGCGATTGCCCGGATTAAGGCGCGCAAGGCCGCCGAAGAAACGATGTCGAACGAGGAATAAATGGCTTTCAGAATCGCAAGTTCACCTTTTACCCATAACCGGCAACGTACCAGCAGCATCATGCTGTGGGTGATGCTGGCCTGCATCCCCGGCATGGCGGCGCAGTGGTACTTTTTCGGCCCCGGCAACCTGGTGCAGGTGGCGCTGGCCATGGTCACGGCGCTGATTGCTGAAGGGGCGATCGTGGCGCTGCGCCGCCAGTCCGTGAAAGCAAAACTGGGTGATAACTCCGCCCTGCTCACCGCGCTGCTGCTCGGCATCAGCCTGCCGCCGCTGGCACCGTGGTGGATGATTGTGCTCGGCACCTTCTTCGCCATCGTGATCGCCAAGGGGCTGTATGGCGGCCTCGGCCAGAACCCGTTCAACCCGGCGATGGTGGGGTACGTGGTGCTGCTGATCTCCTTCCCGGTGCAGATGACCACCTGGCTGCCGCCGGACACCCTGCAGGCGCACGCGCTGGGCTGGCACGACACGCTGCTCAGCATCTTCAGCGGCCACAGCAGTGAGGGCCTCACTGCCTACCAGTTACAGATGAATGTGGACGGCGTTACCCAGGCCACGCCGCTGGACGGCTTCAAAACCGGGCTGCGTGCCGGGCATGAGTATACCCAGTTGCTGGCCCAGCCGATCTACAGCGGCTTCCTGGCCGGGCTGGGCTGGCAGTGGATTAACCTCGGTTTCCTGGCGGGCGGCCTGCTGCTGCTCAGCCGCCGGCTGATCCACTGGCATATCCCGGTGAGCTTCCTGCTGATGCTGGCGTTTTGCAGCGGGCTGGCGTGGCTGGTGAACCCGGCGCTCAACGCCTCGCCGCTGATCCACCTCTTCTCCGGTGCGACGATGCTCGGCGCGTTCTTTATCGCCACCGACCCGGTAACGGCCTCCACCACGCCGCGCGGCCGCCTGATTTTCGGCGCACTGATTGGCCTGCTGGTGTGGCTGATCCGTGTCTATGGCGGCTACCCGGACGGCGTGGCCTTTGCCGTGCTGCTGGCCAACATTACCGTGCCGTTGATTGACCACTACACCCAACCCCGTGTCTACGGGCATCGCTGAGGAGTTATGATGTTTGATACCATGCGACGCCACGGCACGACCCTGGCGCTGTTCGCCGCCCTGACCACCGGCCTGACTGCCGTGGTCTATACCCTGACCAAGCCCACCATCAGCGATCAGGCGGCCCGGCAGCAGAAAGCGCTGTTTGATCAGGTGATCCCGGCCAGCGTCTATGACAACGCGATGCAGAACGAGTGTTACCTGGTCACTGACCCGGCGCTCGGCAGCGCCGCCCCGCACCGCCTCTACCTGGCGCGCAAAGGCGGTGAGCCGGTGGCGGCCGCGGTGGAAACCACCGCGCCGGACGGCTACTCCGGGGCGATCCAGATCCTGGTCGCGGCCGACTTCCACGGCAAGGTGTACGGCACCCGCGTGCTGGAGCACCATGAGACGCCGGGGCTGGGTGATAAAATTGAAGTGCGGATCTCAGACTGGATCAAGCACTTCGCCCAACAGACAATTAACGGGCCGGACGACCGCCGCTGGGCGGTGAAGAAAGATGGCGGCATGTTTGACCAGTTTACCGGCGCGACCATTACCCCGCGTGCGGTGGTGAATGCGGTGCGCCGCACCACGTTGTATATGGAAACGTTGCCGCCGCGCCTTGCCTCTTTACCTGCTTGTGGAGCCTCTGATGAGTGAAGCCAAACGCGTAACCCTTGACGGGTTGTGGAGAAACAACTCCGCGCTGGTGCAGTTGCTGGGCATGTGCCCGCTGCTGGCCGTGACCTCAACCGCCACCAACGCCCTCGGGCTGGGGCTGGCGACCACGCTGGTGTTGTTCTGCACCAACAGTTCGATCTCGATGATGCGCCGCTGGATCCCCAGCGAAATCCGCATCCCGATTTACGTGATGATCATCGCGTCGGTGGTGAGCTGCGTGCAGATGCTGATCAACGCCTACGCGTTCGGCCTGTACCAGTCACTGGGGATTTTTATCCCGCTTATTGTGACCAACTGCATCGTGATTGGCCGCCCGGAGGCGTACGCCGCCAAAGCGCCGGTGCGCTACGCCGCGCTGGACGGGCTGATGACCGGCCTCGGCGGTACCCTGACGATGTTTGTGCTCGGGTCAATGCGCGAGATCCTGGGCAACGGCACGCTGTTTGACGGCGCAGACCAGCTGCTCGGCAGCTGGGCGAAAGTGCTGCGCATCGAAGTGGCGCACCTGGATTCGCCGTTCCTGCTGGCGATGCTGCCGCCGGGGGCGTTTATCGGCCTGGCGATGCTGCTGGCGATCAAATACCTGATTGACCAGAAGATGAAAGCGCGCAACACGGCGGTGATCGTCACCACGCCGGTTGCCCAGCCGGGGGAGCCTGAAAAAGCGTTATGAATCAGGAGAAACGGACGACTATTCTGAGCCGGTTGCGGGACAACAACCCGCACCCGACCACTGAGCTGGCGTACAGCACCCCGTTTGAGCTGCTGATTGCCGTGCTGCTGTCGGCGCAGGCCACGGATGTCGGCGTCAACAAGGCCACCGCGAAACTCTACCCGGTGGCGAATACCCCGCAGGCGATTCTGGATCTCGGTGTGGACGGCCTGAAGGAGTACATCAAAACCATCGGCTTGTACAACAGCAAGGCGGAGAACGTCATCAAGACCTGCCGCCAGTTGCTGGAAAGGCACGGCGGCGAGGTGCCGGAAGACCGCGCCGCGCTGGAGGCGCTGCCGGGCGTCGGGCGTAAAACCGCGAATGTGGTGCTGAACACCGCGTTCGGCTGGCCGACCATCGCCGTTGACACCCATATCTTCCGCGTCAGCAACCGGACGAATTTCGCGCCGGGCAAAAACGTTGATCAGGTTGAAGAGAAACTGCTGAAAGTGGTGCCGGCCGCCTTCCGGGTGAACGCGCACCACTGGCTGCTGCTGCACGGCCGTTACACCTGCATTGCCCGTAAACCGCGCTGCGGCTCCTGCATTATTGAGGATCTCTGCGAGTACAAAGACAAGGTGTACGAGTAACGCTTTTCCGCCCTCACCCCAGCCCAGGGACGTGAAACGGGCTGGGGTGCGCCACGGAGTAGTGCCGCCCCAGTTTGCCCTGCAACATCAGGTTAAATACCGGGGCGTCCGGGTGCGTCAGGCGGTTTTGCAGCAGGTTTACCGCCTCCACCCCCAGCGCCCGGCACGGCACGTGCAATGTGGTCAGCCACGGGGCCAGCGCCGTGAGCGGCGGGTGCGATACCCCGCTGCCGAGCAGCGAGACATCCTGCGGCACCCGCAACCCCAACGCCTTCAGGGCAGCCATCGCCCCGTTTACCAATTGGCTGCCGCCGCACAGCAGCACACTGGGCCGCTGCGACGGCGGGCAGGCGGCAAAATAGCCGCGCACCGCCTCCTGTGCCTCTTTTTCACAGAAATTCTGCGTCACCAGCAAGTGATGCTCCTCATCGAACGGGCAGTGGTGATGGCGGAAAGCGCTCTTGATGCCCTCCAGCTGGGCCATCAGGGTTTCACGGCGCAGGCAGAGCAGCGAGAGAATGCGGTGATGCCCCTGCTCCAGCAGGTAATGCGCCCCGCGAAAGCCGATCGCCCGGTGGTCAGGCGAGACGCTGTCGAGCGCCATCTCGTGGTCAAGGCTGTTAATCAGCACGCAGGGCCGGCCGACACTGGCCGCCAGCTTGTGCACCACCGGGTCATCAATGCCGAGCAGGATGATCGCCTGCGCGCCCGATGCCGTGATCTTTTCCAGAAACAGCGGGACGTCCGCGTGCTGCTCCTCCAGTGCGCAACTGTGGAGCTGGACATCGTGCGGGGCAATCGCCTCCTGCACGCCCTGGATCACCTCGTAATAAAAGTGATCGCGCCGGGCATAAAAAGCCCGGTTGGGCGCAAACAGCATAATATGATTAATCAGCAACCGGTTGGAGAGCGTTTCCGCCACGCCTATTTCCCGTGCGCAAGCGAGTATTTTATCCCGCGCCTGTTGGCTGGTATTGGATTTACCTGCCAGCACCCGTGATACGGTGCTGAAAGACAAACCGGTGCGTAATGAGATTTCCTTTATTTTTAACTTTCCCATAGGGGTGCCCTCTCCGGCACACAGGCCCCGCAGGACATTTTCCACCGGTAGCCTCTTGAAATTATTCAGGACGACGCAGGCTACGTGAAAAGCCCCCGGCGCGGTGCGAGTATTATCACAAATCAGCACGCTGCCCCGACAAGGGTGAATATTTATTTTCCTGCGCGGTTATTTCCCGGTAATAACCGCCGGAAAGAGATTTCTATTAATAATTAAATTAAGCCTGGCTTCATTGTTATTAATACGTTGCTGTCATTATATTCCAGTATTTGCTGTTGAGGTTAAGTGGAAGGTTTTAGTTGCTCATGTGAGTTGGGGAAGGTTTCGGTTGCTCATGTGAGTTGAGGAAGGTTTCGGTTGTTTATGTGTGGTTGTCTACCTGGCCCGCTGCGCCTCAACCGAGCAGGGCGCGCCGGTGCGCTCGCCCTGCACCCGCGCACGTTCGGTGGGTTGGCTGAATCATTGCACGCTCTCGCGTGTACCCTCACTCCGCCTCCGGGCTAATCGGACCGCCGCAGACACGCTCCCAGCGTGGCTGCGACTCTCGCACACATCCATGTGTGCTCGCCCGGCCCTGCGTCTCCACTCGGCAATGATTTTTACGCCCCTACCAGGCTGCCTATCTTTGGGTATGTAAGGAAATGGTAGGTGGGGATTTTTGGGTATCCTGCCCGTTCGCCCGGCCCTTCGTCTCCACTCGGCAATGATTTTTACGCCCCCGCCACCTCTGCATATCGTTGAGTATGTAAGGAAAAAGTAGAGGGTAAATATTGCCCGGCCCTGCGGCTCCACTCGGAAATGATTTTTATGCCCCACCACTTCTGCATATCATTGGGTAGGTGCGGAAAACGTTGGCCGCAAATCCAGGCATTCAGGCCGTCTCACTAAAACAGGAGGCTTTCATGATCATTGCCCAGGTATCAGACATTCATGCAGCACCTGATAATGACAATCTCTCCCGGCTCGCGCGTGCCCTCTCCTGGCTGGATTTCATTAAGCCAGATGCCCTGGTACTTACCGGCGACGTGATTGATAACAATTGGTCAGAAGGCTACGAAAAAGTATCGGCTTGCGTGCATAACAGAACCTGGCCAACCTTTGTTCTGCCCGGTAATGCTGACGATAGCACAGGAATACGCGCCATGTCGGGTCTCCGGCCACAGCAGATGATGCGCTGCATTTTGTGGCGGAGCTCAGCGGGATACGCCTTATCGGGCTTGACTCAACGCTCCCGGGATCGCCGGCAGGCAGTGTGTCTGAACATCTTCGGTGGCTGGAACATACCCTGCACACCGGCGGCGTGACACCCTCAATACTATTTCTGCACCATCATGTATTCCATAGCGGCATTCCTACCCTGGATCAGATCATGTGCCGTGACGCGGAGAAACTGGGGGCGCTGTTAAGGCGGCATCCGCGGCGGCCCATCGCTATCGCTACCGGGCATGTCCACCGGCCAATGGCGGGCAATCTGGCAGGGATCCCCGCTTATATCTGCGGCTCCATCTGCCCCGCTAACCCGGTGTGGTTTGGATCAGACACCGTGCCCCCGGCTGACGATCCCCCCTCGCTGATGCTCTATCGCTTTGCTGATGGGGCGCTGGTCAGCCACATTATTGCGGTGTGATCGCCTGTTGCGACCGCAATAGCGGGCGTTTTCCGGGAGAGCGGCGCAATTCGCCAGAGAAATGACGGGATAATACGGCGAGGCAAACGCGTTCCCCGCTGACAAAAAAGGAGCACCTTGCGGCACTCCCTGTTTTTATTGCAGCGGCGTTGTTCTGCCGGGCGGTTACAGCAGTTTTTTCGACTGTTTCAGTACCACGTCGCAGGCTTTGGTTTTCAGCTTCTGCTTCAGCTGGGCAGTGCCGACGCCGATGTTGCTCAGGTTCAGGTCGTTGCCCTGCCCGGTGTGCAGGATGCCGCCGAGGCCGTCCTGGTAATCTTCACTCTGCGCGCCGGACGCGCTCTGGATGCCGAGCTTGCTCAGCAATTGATCTTTCACACTGGCGGCATTGGTGGTGGAGAGCACGTTGTTTTTGACGCAGTACTCCAGCACGCCGGCGGCGTTGGTGGCGCTTTCGGCTTTCAGGCCGTTGTCGCCGCCGTTGAGCAGCCCGGTCAGGGTGCCAAGCGACAACCCGCCGCTGCCGGTGGCCGCGGTGTTGCTGCCGCCGGCGGCAGTGTTGCTGTTATTGCTGTTCAGCGCGTCACTGGCGCTTTTCAGCGTACCGGCCCAGTCGGCTTGCGCCGCGCCGCTGAGTAAGGTACCGCCCAGTGCCAGCGCAACCAGCCAGCGTGATGAAAATTTACCCATGTCCTGCCCTCATTGAGAAAAATGAACAAAAATGATGCCAAAATCAGGCTGCAACCTTAGGCAGCCGCGCAGGCCGCCTCAACCAGATCAGTCTGAGTTTGCCGCTGAAGGGGTGAATTCAGCGGCTTATCCGGCTTAAGGCAGGATAACAGGGGAAAACGCTGCCGTCAGGCGCGATAATCGTTGGCGCTGGGTGGCTGTTTGCGTTGCTGCAACGCCAGCAGGATCGCCTCGTAGCGCACCTCATCCAGCCGGTAGAGGCACCACCAGAGCACCAGCGTCAGCAGTGCCAGCAGGCCGGGGTAGATAAACATCAGCAGCGTGATGCCGTGCTCGGCGGTGGGCGTCTGGATACTGTTGGGCCGGTAGCCGACCCACGCCAGCACCACACCCGGCAGGGAACCGGCAATCGCCTGCGACAGCTTGCGGCTGAAGGTGAAAAACGAGTACACCATGCCTTCGGTACGCAGCCCGGTTTTCCACTCGCCATACTCCACGGCGTCGGAGGCGAAGGCCCAGTAGAGGCTGTTCACCAGCGCGCTGCCGAAAAACGCCAGGCAGGAGAACAGGATAAACGGCAGCGCACCGGGCGTGGGCCAGAAATAGTTGCAGAGATCGCCCAGTGCCCAGATGGCGCAGCCCAGCACAAAGGTCACTTTTTTGCCGTGGTGCTTGCTGAGCCACGGCACACAGGCCACGCCCAGGAACACGCAGCCCATGCTGAAAAAGCCCATATAGGGCAGGATGCCGATGTCACGCAGCACATACTGGCAGTAGTAAACCTGTGCCACCAGTTTCACGTTAAAGGCGGAAAAGGTCAGCAAATTCACCAGGCAGAGCAGCAGCAGCGGCCCGTTGCGGCCGATGGCACGCACCCCGGCCATCAGCGGAAACGGCGGTGCACGGTGCACGGCCACCGGCTGGCCGATGCGCTCATGGATGTTGGCATAGCAGAACAGCTGCAACAGCACGCCCACCAGCGCAAAGCCCCCCACCACCCACAGCGCGCCCTGTTGGCTGGTGGGCACCCAGGCCAGCAGCGGCACAAAACAGACCGTGGTGATAAGCAGCGCCAGGTTTGAGCCGCCCTGCCGCCAGGCGGCCAGTTGGGCGCGCTCCACCGGGTCTTGCGTCATCGCCGCGATCATCGAGCCGTAAGGGATATTCACGATGCTGTAAATCAGCCCGAACAGCATATAGCTGAAATAGGCCCACAGCAGCGTGCCGTCCGGGCTGAAGCCCGGCTGCCAGAAACTCGCCAGCGTCGCCAGCCCGAGCGGGATCGCCCCGAACAGGATAAACGGCCGGAATTTGCCGCGTGGGCCGATGTTGCGCCGCCGGTCTACCCAGGTGCCGACGCTGAAATCCGCCAGCGCGTCAAACAGCTTGGTGAAGAAAAACACCCCACCGGCCGCGGCGGGCGGCAGGCCCAGGGTGTCGGTGTAGAACTTCAGCAGATAGATCTGCCCCAGGTCAAACATAAAGCCGTTGCCGACGTCACCCAGCCCGTAGGCCAGCTTCTCGCGCAGCGTCAGCAACGGTTGCGCCTGCTCGCGCCCGGCGGGCTGTGCGGCCGCCAGGGTTGTGGAATGGTGCATCATGATGTTTTTCTCCTCACCTGAACGGCCGGCGGTCGTGGTGTGTGTGGATCAGGCGTTCCCGGCGGGGTGCCGGCGCGCCTCCAGTTCACTGACGATCTTCACGTAGGTCTTCTCATTCAGGCTGTAAAACAGCCCCATAATGGCGGCCGTGGCCAGCGCCAGCACGCAGGGCCAGACAAAAATCAGCTGGCGCAGCCCCTCCTGTGTGGCGGCGGACTGCACCACGTTCGGCACGTAGCCAATCTGCGTCAGCATCAGGCCGGGGAAGAATCCGGCCAGCGCCTGCGACACCTTGCGGAAGAAGGTGAAGCCGGTGTACACCGTGCCCTCAGCGCGCACGCCGGTGCGCCATTCGCCGAACTCCACGGTGTCTGACACCAGCGCCCAGTTGAGGCTGTTGACAAACGCCGAGCCGAAAAAGGCCAGGCAGGAGAACAGCACAAACAGCAGCGAACTGCTGCCGGCCGTGTAGTTCAGCAGGTCGCCCGCCGCCCAGATCAGCAGCCCGCCGAGGTACACCGGCTTTTTGCCGAAGCGGCGCACCATCGCCGGCACCAGGAACACGCCGAGGAAAATACAGCCCATGCTGAAGAAGCCCATCCAGGCCATCAGCGAGAGGTCATGCAGCACGTACTGGGTGTAGTAGATCTGGATCGCCAGCTTGACGTTAAACGCCGCCAGCGTGCAGAGGTTGGCGAGGCAGAGGATAAACAGCGGCCGGTTGCCGGCGATGGCGCGGAACGAGGCGAGCAGCCCCGGCCGTGCGCCGGTGGGCGCGGTGCTGAGGTGGCGCTCGGTGACGCCGCGGTAACAGAGCCACATGCAGCCGAGGCCCAGCAGCGCAAACAGGCTGGACGCCACCAGATACCCCTGCTGCGGGTTCTGCGCAAAGCGGTCGAGGATCGGCACAAAGCCCACGGTGCAGAGCAGCAGCCCGAGCGTGGCCCCGCCCTGTCGCCAGGCAGCAAGCTGCGCGCGGTCGTCGGGGTTTTTGGTCATCGCCGGCACCATTGCGCCATAGGCGCAGTTCATCATGCTGAAGAACAGGCCGTAAAGCATAAACAGCACGGTCGCCACCAGCGCCTTGACGCCCGGTGAGAACGGGGTGCCGATGAAGTTGAACACCGCCAGCAGTGCCACCGGGAAGGCGGCAAACAGGATAAACGGCCGGAACTTGCCGCGCGGCCCGACGTGGCGGCGGGCATCCAGCATCACGCCGGTGCCCATGTCGGTGAAGGCGGTAAAGAATTTCGCCACCAGAAAAATCAGGCCGCCCCACGCGCCCGGCAGGCCGAGCACATCGGTGTAGAACTTGAGCAGGTAGAGCGTGCCGATATCCAGCAGCAGGTTGGAACCGACATCGCCGAGGCCATAGGCGACTTTTTCGCGCAGCGGCAACGTAGAGAGCACAGCGCGCGGCGGTGCGTCGACGGAGAGGGTCATGGTTAATCTCCTGAGAGGCGCACCGCCTGGCGGTGCGCACATGGAATAAGCGGGTGCCGGTCAGGCGTTACGCAGGGAGGCGAACAGCGCCGCCCACGCACTGTCACGGCGGTAGAACACCGGCGGTTGCCCCAGCGGCGCGGCGACGGTCACCTCATGGCCGCCGCTGTCCGGCTCGCCGGTCCAGAGGTTGACCCAGTGGTCGCGCGGCAAATAGAGCGTCCAGTCCCGGCAATCGGGCTGGTGCACCGGTGCCACCAGCAGATCCCGCCCCAGCAGGTACTGGTAGGCGAGATCGTGCGTCTGCGGGTCATCCTCGTAGTGCAGCAGCAGCGGGCGCATCACCGGGATGCCCTCGCGGCTGTTCTCGGCCACCGCCTGTTTCAGGTAGGGTTTCAGGCGGCGGAAGATGCCGGTCATGCGCGCCAGGTGGCGCAGGGTGTCGTCGTCACTGTCGAACTGCCAGTTGTCGTCCGGGCGGTTGCCCTCGTGGCTGCGCATCATCGGGGTGAAGGCGGCGAAATCACACCAGCGCAGCAGCAGCTCTTTGCTGCGTTTCATGCCGAACAGCGTGGTGTAGCCGCCGAGGTCACTGTGGTGCAGGCCGTGGCCGGTCATCGCCAGCGACAGCGCCGCCGGGATAACCGACGCCAGCCCGTCATCCAGGCTCCAGTCCACGTTCTGATCCCCGGCCCACATCATCAGCGAATATTTCTGGCTGCCGGTGTAGCCGGCGCGCATAAAGAACAGCACCTCGCCCAGTTTGCCGGTTTCGGCCAGCGCCTCGTAGTTGCACTGCGCCCAGAGCGCCGGCCAGCGGTTATGCATAATTTCCGCGCTGACGCCGTTGTGCAGGAAGGTGTCGGTCGGCAGGTATTCGCCGAAATCGGCCATCCAGCCGTCGAGGCCGAAGCCGATCAGGTTGCGTTTGATCACCTCTTTGTACCAGCCATACGCCGCGGGGTTGGTGAGGTCCACCACGCCTGCGTAGAACTCGCCGAACTCCACCTGATAATCGCGGCCGTCGGCGTCACGCGTCAGGTAGCCGTGGGCCGCCGCCTCGGCATACAGCTCTTTCTCCACCGCCACATAGGGGTTGATGTAGCCGAGGAAACGCACGCCCTCCTGTTTCCACTGCGGGATGCGTCGGTCAAGCTGCGGGTAGAGTTCCTCGTCCCAGCGCCAGTTCCACATCAGCCGTTTGCCGAATGAGGTGATGCGCCGCCCTTCCCAGTCCTGCGCCCAGATGCCCGCCACGCTGACGCCCATCTCACGGGCGCGATCCAGCTTCTGCTGGCAGATGTCGGTGCCGCCCTGAATGCCGAGGATGATGCCGTCATACACCCAGTCCGGCAGTTCCGGCTGGCGGCCGAGCATCGCCGAGAGTTTGCTGACCAGTGCCAGCTGGCTCGGGGCGGTGTCAAAGCAGAGCTCGGCCTGCGGCTCCCAGATCGCCAGCTCATGGTGATGGGGCGCGGAGAAGTCAAAACACATGTAGCTGCTGTTGCTGATATGGCAGAAATAGCGGCGGCTGGAGACAAAAGTCGGCTGCGGGAAGAACGTCCAGTAGTAGTCGCCGCCGGCGTTTTCCTGGCAGTCCGCCTGCCAGGTGACCAGCGTTTTTTTGTTGCGCCCGACGCCCTGTTCACTGGTCCAGAGCGGGAACGGGCGGCCGCGCAGGTTGAAGTAGGAGAACTGCTCGCCACAGCCGTAAACACGCTCGTCCGGCTCCGCCGCCAGGTTCAGCCACAGCCGGTTATGGCGCGGGCTGCTGTTGGCGATCGACAGCCGCAGGCGGCCTGCGTCATCCTGTGCGAGGGTCAGCGTGGCGGACGCGACCGCCCCGCGTGACAGGGTCACGCACAGCCCGTGCGCCGTGTCGGTGATGGCGCAGTCAGTCAGCGCCAGTTTCTCCTGCAGCTTGTCTTTGATGCTGAAATTGCCGCGGAACATCTCGATGTCCGCCTCGCCCTGCCCGACGCTCAGGCAGGGGTATTGCGCGCTGTGTTGCAGTAACAGGCGGCCGTCCAGGTGCAGGGTAAAGCCATCCTGGGTTGGGCTGAACCGGAGGCCGCCCTGGGGGGTAGTGCTTGTCATGGTGATATGCTCCCTGTGTGCGAGCCGGCATCAGGCCAGCTCAAGCAATTCCAGATCCAGCAGTTGCGCGACTTTGCGCAGCAGTGGGCGGTGGTCGCCGTAGGCCAGCGAGGTATGGTGCTCCATCCCGGCCGCCAGCAGCCGCTGCCGGTAGAGGTCGGCGTGCACATCCAGCCGCGCCACCCCGGCGGTGCCGGAGAAGGCCAGCGGCGCTTTCAGCATCTCGCCGCCCGCCAGCATCAGCCGCAGCTTGCCCTGCCCCTGCGAAATGCGGCAGAGGGTGATACGCCCCGGTTTCAGGGCAAATTCCGACAGCAGCGGCAGTTTGCGGTTGGAGTGCAGCGCGGCACGCACCGGGGCATCGCGGTCGGCCATCTCAATCGGGGCCTGCCCGCAGTGCCAGAACACCACACTGTCCTGATCCGGGTCGATGTCCACCAGATCGGTGTTGAATGCCCCCTGGCCGGATGCCCACTGCAACAGCAGCGAGGAGATCACGCCGAACATGTCCGCCTCGCAGCCGCACGGGATCTGGTCTTCATTCATCAGCGCCAGCGCGCCGCAGGCGGCACAACCATACTCGGTGAAGAAATCGGGCCAGCAGCGCACGGCGATGCCGTCATAGCCGTGGGTTTTCGCCTGCTGTTGCAGCGCGGCGTAAACTTTCAGCGTTTTGCGGGTCGGGGTTTCCGGCATCTCGCTGAGGTTGCTGAAATCGCGGCTGCGCCGCTGCCACGGCACCTCGGTGACGCTCTCCGGCAGTGCCGCCGCCTGCGCGATCAGCTCATGCACCGGTATACGCTCACTGTGGGTGCCGAAACGGTGCACCAGTTGGTCACGGTCATAGTTGCAGGCATCAAAACCCTGCGGGTGGTCGCCCACCACCAGCACCTTCGCCTGCCGCAGTTTGCCGACAATCCCGGCGGCCTGCGCCAGCAGGCGCAGCTCCGTGGCGGCGTGGGCGCTGTCCGGCGCGGCGTGCAGCGTCTGCACGCTCAGGCCGTGGCGGCTCAGGGCGTGGCAGGCGAGGTTCACGCCGCAAAAGGCGTTCAGCCGCAACCGGCCGCCGGTACGCGCTTCCGGGAATGACCATAGCAGCGTGGGGATTGACCACGCCCGCAGCAGTTCAGTGGTCAGCGCCGCGTCGGTAAAGGTCACCTGTAAAATCACCAGCAGGTCGGGCTGCGCCTCACGCAGTGCGGCGGTGGCGGCGTGCACGGCGTCCGCCTCCAGGCAGAGCACCGGCTCCCCCGCCAGCCGGTAGCCGAGGCCGCGCAGCGTCTGCCATGCCTGCGCCAGCATCTCTTGCGCATAGGGCACATCAAAGGTGGCGCGCCCCAGGGCGAGGACGCCGAGGGTCAGCGGCCGGGCAGTGTTATCGTTCATCGCTTACTCCTCCCCGATCAGGCTGAAATGGTGCGCCGTGTGGTGGCGATAGGTGCCGCCCGGTTGCAGGACAACGCCGGGAAAATGCGGCTGGTTGACGCTGTCCGGGAAGGCCTGCGTCTCCAGGCACAGCCCGGCAAACGCGCCGTAGTGCACGCCGCCCTTGCCTCTCCACGGCCGGTTGCTGAGTTTCGCGCCGTTATAGCATTGCAGGCCGGGCTGGTCGGTGAACACCCGCATTTCGCGCCCGGAGTCCGGGTCGGCCAGCGTGGCCGCCGGGTGCAGGCCGTGGCCTGCGGCCTGCGCCCGCAACACGTAGTTGATGTCGATGGCCGGTTGCTGCGCCATCGCGATACCCAGCGCCACCGGTTGGCGGAAATCAAGCGGCGTGCCCGCCACCGCGTGGATTTCGCCGGTCGGCAGCATCGTTTCCGGGTCAACCGGGGTGTAGAGATCGGCCGCTATCTGCAACTGGTGCCCGCGTATGTCTGACGCCTGCGCTGACAGATTGTAGTAGCTGTGGTTGGTGAGGTTGACCGGCGTCGCCCGGTCCGTCACCGCCTCATACTCGAAATGCAGCACGTTGTCCTCGGTGAGGCGCAGGCGGTGCGTCACCGACAGCGTGCCGGGGTACCCCTCTTCGCCGTCCGGCGAGACGCGGTGGAAGCGCACGCCGTCCGCGCCGGCCTCTGCCTGCCAGACATATTTATCAAAGCCGCGCACCCCGCCGTGCAGGTGCTGGCCGGTGGCCGCCTCGTTGCAGGCGAGCGTCATGGCCTCATCGCCGAGGCGGAACCGGCCACCGCCGATGCGGTTGGCACAGCGCCCGGCGATCGCCCCGAAAAACGGGTGGCCGGCCTGGTACTCCGCCAGCGTGTCAAAGCCCAGCACCACGTCCGCCAGCCTGCCGTGCCGGTCAGGCAGCCACAGCTGGGTCACGATGCAACCGTAGTTAGTGACTGCTAACCTGATGCCCTGTGCATTGGTCAGGGTAAACAGGCTGACCGCCTGCCCCTGGTGTTCCCCAAACGGGGTTTCTGTTACCTGCGTCATCTCACTCTCCTGTAAAATGGCCCGCCTGCCCCTGACTGCCGAACAGCCGGATCTTCTCCTGCACTTTGCGCCGCATCGCCTCACGCCCGCCGCCCAGCGACACCGCCAGCGCGTACTCCTGCGGGTCATCGGCCAGCACCGCTGCCATGCCTTCGGTAAACGCCTGGCGCAACTCGGTATCCACATTGACCTTGGCGACCCCGAGGCGGATGGCACGGCGCACCTGATCGTCCGGCACGCCGGAGCCGCCATGCAGCACCACCGGCCGCTGCACGACTTCGCGGATCTCAGCCAGCCGGTCAAACGCCAGCCGGGGCGTTTTTTTGTACAACCCGTGGGCGGTGCCGATGGAAACCGCCAGATAATCCACCCCGGTGGCCTGTACAAAGGCCAGCGCCTCGTCGCAGCCGGTGATCAGCGCATCCTCTTCCGCCACGTCGATCTCATCCTCCACGCCGCCGATTTTGCCGATCTCCCCTTCGCAGCCGATGTGCAGCGCGTGGGCGACCTCCGCCACCGCGTGGGTAATGCGCACGTTTTCGTCAAACGGCAGGTGCGAGCCGTCAAACATCACCGACTGGAAGCCACAGCGCACCGCCTCCATGGTCTGCTCAAAGCTGCGGCTGTGGTCGAGGTGCACGCAGACCGGCACGGTGACGCGATCGAGCCAGGCATCCACCAGCGCTTTCATCGGCCGCATCCCCAGCGTGTTAATCACCTTCTGGCCGATTTGGATCATCACCGGGGACTGCTCCGCTTCGGCCGCCTCCAGGATCGCCAGCACGGTTTCGGCGTTATGGGCGCTGAACGCGCCGATGGCATAACCCTGCTGCCAGGCATGGCGAATCAGGGTATCTCCCGCGATATAGGGCATAGTTCACTCCTCTGTCGTGATGTATCAGATATCGTGATGTGTCAGATGTCGTGCGTGTCAGACGCCGTGATGATCCCGCCCTGCGGCGGCCCGTACCTGTTCCAGCAAGGCGCTCCAGTCCTGCCGCCCGCGCCCTTGCGCCCGGGCCTGGCTGTACAGCTCCCGCGCGGCGGCGCCCAGCGGCAGCGGCACGCGCAACTGGCCGCCGATGTCCAGCGCCAGCCCCAGATCCTTATGGGCCAGATCGATCATAAAGGCCGGGCTGAGGTCACCTTTCAGCACCTTTTCCGGCCAGCTGGTGGTGAAATGCCCGCGCCCGGCGGAGGTCTTGCCCATCACCTCCAGTGCAGTCGCGAGCGGCAGGCCGAGCGCCTCGCACAGCACCGCCGCCTCAGCCGAGAGCGCATTGAGCGCGATGCTCATGTAGTTGTTGACGATCTTGATGCGGATACCGCGCCCCGGCCCGCCCGCCTCCACCAGCGTGTCCCCCATGCAGCGCAGCAACGGCGCGGCGCGGCTCACCTGCTCCGGCGTCCCGCCCGCCAGGATTAGCAGCGTGCCCGCCACCGCGTGTTCCGAGGTGCGCCCGACCGGCGCATCCATAAAGCTGAAGCCCCGCTCTGCCATCGCCTGCGCCAGGGCGTCGCTTTCCAGCGGGTGAATGGTGGACATCTCCACCACCAGCGCACCGGGCGCCAGGGTGCCTGCCACGCCCTGCGCCCCCAGCAACACCTCCCGCACCCGTTGCCCGTCCGGCAGCATGGTGATCACCACCTCCATGCCGCGCGCCGCGTCTGCCGGGCTGGCGGCGGCCTGCGCCCCGTCGGCCGCCAGCGAGGCCACCGCCTGCGGGTTGAGGTCATACACCTGTAACCCGTGCCCGTGGCGCAACAGGTTCCGCGCCATCGGCGCGCCCATCTGCCCCAGTCCGATAAATGCCACTTTCGCCATACTGCGTTCTCCCTGTTGGTCACCTCTAAGACAAAATGACATCTGAACTGTCATTTCGTGTTCTTTTTTGATCATATTTGTTGTTTTGAGTAAAAAATCAGACACCAATCACTTTTCCAACAATTTCCGCCGATAAAATGGACACCCATGACCAACAGGATTGTTAAGGAGAGCGCCATGACCACATTGGCCTGTGTGGGGATTACCGTAGAAGACCGGTTGTACTATCTGGATGCGCTGCCCCTGGGCGGCGGCAAATATGTGGCCGGGGATTACCAGGAAGCGGGCGGCGGCCCGGCGGCCACCGCGGCAGTGGCGGCCGCGCGGCTGGGGGCGCAGGTCGATTTTATCGGCCGGGTCGGGCAGGATGCCTGCGGGGCATCACTGTGTGCCGGGCTGGCGGCAGAGGGCGTGTCAGTCCGGTACTGCCGCCGGGTAGCGGGCGCGGCCTCCGGCCAGTCGGCGATTGTGGTGGACCGCCACGGCGAGCGGATGATCATCAATTTTCCCGGCCGGGCGCTGGCCGCGGACGCCGCGTGGCTGGCGGAGATCGATTTCCGGCGTTATGACGCGGTGCTGGCCGATGTGCGCTGGCCGGAAGGGGCGCAACAGGCGATGACGCAGGCGCGGGCGGCAGGCATCCCGACCGTGCTGGACGCCGACCTCACGCCGCAGCCGATCGCCCCGCTGCTGGCACTGGCAGACCACGCGGCCTTCTCCTGGCCCGCCCTGCAACGGCTGGCCGGGGATCTGCCGCCGGAGGCCGCGCTGCGCCGGGCGGCCACGATGACGCCGGGCACCGTTTACGTCACGCTCGGCCGTGAGGGCTGTCTGTGGCTGGAAGGGGCGCACTGCCGCCACCAGCCGGCGTTTGAGGTGGAAGTGAAAGACACCACCGGTGCCGGGGATGTGTTCCACGGCGCGCTGGCGTGGGCCATTGCCCGCCGGGCGACCCCGGCAGAGGCGGTGCGCTGGGCCAGTGCGGCGGCGGCGCTCAAATGCACCCAACCGGGCGGACGCGCCGGCATCGCGGACTGTGATCAACTCAGCGCATTTTTGTCACATTATGTATAAACTGGCCCGGAACCGGACACGGAGATAAGGATAAGGAGCCGCCATGAGTGTGACGGATTTGACGGGCAACCCCCGGCATGACCAGCTGATCGCGCTGATTGCCGAACGGGGCTACATGAGCATTGAGGCGCTGGCCCAGTTGCTGGCGGTGTCCACCCAGACGGTGCGCCGCGACATCCGCAAGCTGAGCCAGGAAGGGTTTATCACCCGCCACCACGGCGGTGCCGGGCGCGCCTCCAGCCTGGTGAATACCGCCTTCGAACAGCGCGAGCTGGCCTGCACCGAGGAAAAACGGGCGATTGCCGAGGCGCTGGCCGCGCAGTTGCCCGACCGCTGCACGCTGTTTATGACCATCGGCACCACCGTTGAGCATATCGCCAGGGCGTTGCTCTCCCACAGCCAGTTGCGCATCATCACCAACAGCCTGCGGGTGGCGCAGATCCTCTATAAGCAGAAAGATTTTGAGGTGCTGGTGCCGGGCGGCACGCTGCGCGCCCACAACGGCGGCATCATCGGGCCGAGCGCCATCCAGTTTGTCGCCGGGTTCCGCGCGGATTACACCCTCACCAGCACCGGCGCACTGGAGGCGGACGGCACGCTGCTGGAGTTTGACGTCAACGAGGCGGCGATGGCGCGGGCGATGATGGCCCACAGCCGCAATGTGCTGGTGGCGGCGGATCACACCAAGTTCCGCGCCTCGGCTGCCGTGGAACTGGCGCAGGTCAGTGAGATAAGCGCCCTGTTTACCGACAGCGCCCCGCCGCCGCCGCTGGCTGCCCGGCTGGCGGCCGCCGCGGTGGAGGTGCACCTGGCCCCGGTCACCGTCACCGGCGACGCCGCGCCCTGATCGTCACCAATCCGCTGAATGGGCGGCCCCGGCAGCCCTTTCACAGCGGATTACCCGGCAGCGGGAGTGGTATACTGGCCTTTATCACATCGCTGAGCGGATCACCTGCCCTATTTATGGACATCAAACAACTTATCTACCTCTGCAACCTGGAGCGGGAGCGCCATTTCGGCCGCGCCGCCGAAGCCAGTTTCGTCAGCCAGCCGACGCTCTCCATGCGGTTAAAAAACCTGGAAAAAGAGCTGGGCCTGAACCTGATCAACCGGGGAAACAACTTCGAGGGGTTCACTGCCGAAGGGCAGCGGGTGCTGAACTGGGCGCGCGAGATTGTCGCGGTCTATCAGGGGCTGAAGCTGGAGGTGGACTCCCTGAAGCATGGGCTGACCGGTACACTGCGCATCGGCGTGATGCCGCAATGCAGCCTGTCGCTGGCTGAAATGCTGAAGGGTGTGCAGGCGGACAACCCGCGTCTTGACTACCGGGTGGCCGAGCTGAGTGCCGATCAGCTGCTGGACGCGCTGAACAGCCATGCGGTGGACGTGGGCATCGGGTTCTTTGAGATGACGACGCTGAACGAGCTGCGTTTCCAGATGCAGCCGCTGGAAGACAGCGGCGTGGACGTGCTCTACCACCCGGACCATTTCCCGCAACTCAACGGTGACGCGCCGCTGACGCTGGCGGAGGCCGCGGTGCTGCCGCTCTGCCTCTCCGACCCGAGCCGCTATTTCCGCCGCTACCTGGACAACCAGTTCAGCCTGGCCGGGCTGGTGCTGCGCCCGATCCTCGACAGCAGCTCGATTTTCCAGCTGATGCAGGGGGTGTATGTCGGGCTGGGCTGCGGGCTGGTGCCGCACGGCCATTTGATTGACGCCATGACCCCGGCACTAAACCACCGCCCGCTGGCGATTGCACCGATGAGCCGCCACGCCGCGCTGGTGGTCGCCGAAACCGGCCGCGCCACCCCGCTCGCCCAGCACTTCTTCGATGCCGCCCAGCACTGGCTGCGTGAACGGCAGAAATAAAAACGCCGCCTGGGAAGGCGGCGTGGGGTGCCGGGTAAACGGCGCTTAATGTAACTGCGGCGCGCGCTGTTCGCGCCAGTAGGCGTGCAGTTGCAGGGCTGCGTCGCCGATGTCCGCCAGGCTCTGCACGTAAGCTTCCGGCGTCATCTGCTCCAGCAGCGGTGCGTTCTCCTCCTGCCCGTGCAGGGCAATCGCCCCCAGCGCCGGTTCCAGGCTCTCCGGCAGCGGCGGCCAGTCACCCAGCGCCACGCCGCGCAGGTAGCCGAAGCACCATTCGTCCACAATCACCTGCTCCTCATCCCCTTCCTCGAGGTAGCCGAACATCGGGTCAAACTGGTCAGGCGCGTCATTGAGCCGCTGGTCGATGTCGTTCATATGCTGGAAGGTGAGATCCATAAAGCGGTTCATCTCCTGCTCCGATGACCAGCGCGGGATCTGATCCTCCCCGCCCCACAGTGCCGTCAGCCACTGCGCCGGCTCAATCACCGTCGGCCCGGAGAGGATCGCCGTCAGCAGGCCATCCAGTTCCGAGACATCCAGCACCGAATCATCATTGCCGTACTTCAGCAGCACCTCGTCCAGCCACTCCAGCTCATCTTCAGTCAATGGCCCTTGATTCATACTGCGCCTCCTCAGGCTTAGGGGGGGCCGCAGAATGGCACCCCGGTGTCTTACCTTTATTTTAGCTGCCAAAACCGGAACGGCAGAGAGAAAAAAGCCGGCGCAGCGGCCGGCTCGTTTTAGTCTGGCGGACTAGATCTTCAGTTTGACGTAATCCACCGCGCGGCTGAACAGGCTGCCCTGTTTCACCGGCTCCAGCACCACCAGCGGGATCGATTTGAGCACTTTGCCCTGATCGACAATGTTGATCTTGCCGACGGCCTGCCCTTTTTGCAGCGGTGCTTCCAGTTGCGGGCTGTTCAGCACATATTGCGCTTTGATCTTGTCGCTGTCACCGGCCGGGACGCTGAGGAACACTGCGTCGGCGCTGCCCAGTTTCACTTTGTCGGTGTCACCGTACCAGACCTTTTCGCTGGCGATGTTCTGCCCCGCTTTGAACACCGGCAGGGTGGCGAACTCACGGAAGCCCCAGGTCAGCAGTTTGCGCGCCTGCTCCTCACGCCCTTTCGGGCTTTTGCCGCCCATTACCACGGCGATCAGGCGGCGCTGGCCTTCGGTCGCGGAGGCGATGATGTTAAACCCGGCGCTTTCGGTGTGGCCGGTTTTCAGGCCGTCGACGTTGAGGTTTTTATCCCACAGCAGGCCGTTGCGGTTGTTCTGGGTGATGTTGTTGTAGGTCAGCGTCTTCTCGCTGTACATGTGGTACTCCTCCGGCTCGCCGTGGATGATGGCGCGCGAGAGCACCGCCAGGTCGTGCGCGGTGGTGAACTGCCCCGGCGCATCCAGCCCGTGGACGGTTTCGAAGTGGGTATCGTTCAGGCCGAGGCGGGCGGCGTACTGGTTCATCAGGCCGACGAACGCCGGCTGGCCGCCGGCCACGTAATCCGCCATCGCCACACAGGCGTCATTGCCGGAATCAATGATGATGCCGCGGCTCAGGTCACGCACGGTGACGCGGTCGCCTGGCTTGAGGAACATCAGGGAGGAGCCGGCAAACACCGGGTTGCCTGCGGCCCAGGCATCTTTGCCCACGGTGACCACGTCATCCAGGGTGATTTTGTGCTGGTCCAGCGCACGATCCACCACATAGCCGGTCATCAGCTTGGTGAGGCTGGCCGGGTTGCGGCGCTCGTCCTGGTTGCCCTGCGCCAGGATGTCGCCGGTGGCGTAGTCCATCAGCACAAAGGAGGCGGCATCAATGCCCGGTGCCACCACCGGGAACGCCACCGGCGCGACGCCGGCTGCGGTCGGTGCTTCTGCCGCCATGCCCTGCCCGGCGGTCATCATCAATACGCCACATAACATACTCAATACACTACGCTTCACACACTTATCCTCTTGCTGCGCGGGCAACCCCGGCCCACGCAAAAAACCGATGAAAATCCGGCGGGTAGAGTGCATGAATTCCGAAGCCGGTGGAACCCTAAGACTTTTGCCAAAGATTGCATAATGAAACTGGGCTGTTACAACTTGGTCACAAAAACCGCGACCGGCGCAAACGGGCTTTTTGTTGCGCAATCTGCGCCGGCGCGATAAGCATCCTCTATCAGGCGATTGCGCCATTCGATTAGACGCTCACCCCTTCACTCCCTAGAATTGCGACATAAATTATGCAAACGCTTAAAAAAGTGTTTACGTTTCTGAAACAACTACACCTGCGACAACACATCGAATGAAATTCAAACCTGCTATTAAACCGTACACCGGCGCTGCGGGCGGCTGGGGCGCGCTTGAGTCCACCACCCGTTATGTTTTTGACAGCAAAAAAGTCCTGTCCAATTTGCGCAACCTGATGCGCGTCAACAAAGGCCGCGGTTTTGACTGCCCCGGCTGCGCCTGGGGTGACGATAACCACAGCACCTTCAGCTTCTGTGAGAACGGCGCGAAAGCCGTGACCTGGGAAGCGACCCGCAAAGCGGTAGAGCCGGAATTCTTCGCCAAACACAGCGTGACTACCCTGCGCGAGCAGAGCGACTACTTCCTGGAGTACCAGGGCCGCATCACCCACCCGATGCGCTATGACCGCGCCACCGACCGCTACCGCCCGGTAAGCTGGGAAGCCGCCTTCGCGCTGATTGCCGAACACATCAAGGCGATGGACAACCCGAACCAGATCGAGCTGTACACCTCCGGCCGCGCCAGTAACGAAGCCTCTTACCTTTATCAGGTCTTCGGCCGTATGCTCGGCACCAACAACTTCCCGGACTGCTCCAACATGTGCCACGAGGCGAGCGGTGTGGCGCTGAAGCAGAGCATCGGCGTCGGCAAAGGCACCATCCGCCTGGAAGACTTCGAGAAAGCCGACGCGATTTTCGTCTTCGGCCAGAACCCCGGCACCAACCACCCGCGTATGCTGCACAGCCTGCGCCATGCCGCTGACCGCGGTGCACGCGTGGTGAGCTTCAACACCCTGCGTGAGCGTGGCCTGGAGCGTTTTGCTGACCCGCAGAAACCGCTGGAAGTGATCACCACCAAAGCCGGCCGCATCAGCTCCGCCTATTACCAGCCGAACCTCGGCGGTGACATGGCGGCCGTGCGCGGGATGGTCAAAGTGTTGCTGGAGCGCCACCGCCTGAAGCTGGCGGCCGGTGAGCCGGGCCTGTTCGACCAGGCGTTCCTCGACCAGAACTGCGAAGGCGTGGAAGCCTATTTCGACGCGGTGGATGCCACCTCCTGGGATCACATCGTCAGCCAGTCCGGCCTGAGCGAGCAGGAACTGCGCGAAGCGGCCACCATTTATGAAGGCGCAGAACGCGTGATCTGCACCTGGGCAATGGGCCTGACCCAGCACAAGCACTCGGTGCCGACCATCCGTGAAGTGGTGAACCTGCAACTACTGTTCGGCCAGCTCGGCAAACCGGGCGCCGGCCTCTGCCCGGTGCGCGGCCACAGTAACGTGCAGGGCAACCGCACGATGGGCATCGATGAGAAAGCCCCGGCCGCGCTGATGGACAGCCTGGCGGCGCATTTCAACTTCACCCCGCCGCGTGAAAAAGGCCACAACACCGTGGAAGCGCTGGAAGCGATGCTGCGCGGCGAAGTGAAAGTGCTGATCGCCCTGGGCGGCAACCTGGCGGCCGCCGCGCCGGACACCGACCGCACCGCCGCCGCCTTGCAGGCCTGTGACCTGAGCGTGCAGATCAGCACCAAACTGAACCGCAGCCACCTGCTGCCGGGCAAAGATGCGCTGATCCTGCCGACCCTGGGCCGCACTGAGCTTGACATGCAGGCCACCGGCTCGCAGTTCATCACCGTGGAAGACTCCTTCAGCATGGTGCACGCCTCCGAAGGCGTGGGCAAACCGATCTCCGACATGCAGCGCTCTGAAACCGCCATCGTCTGCGGCATCGCGGATGCGGTGCTCGGCACCCGGTACCTTGACTGGATGGCGCTGGCCGCTGACTACAACCTGATCCGCAACCACATTGAAGCTACCATCCCCGGTTTCCACGACTTCAATGCCCGTTGTGACATCAAAGGCGGCTTCTACCTGGGCAACGCGGCGGCAGAACTGCGCTTCAACACGCCGGGCAACAAGGCACACTTCAGCAGCGCCCCGCTGCCGGATGCGGTGATCCCGATGCCGAACGGTGAAAAAGCGCCGTTTACCCTGCAATCCCTGCGTTCGCACGACCAGTACAACACCACCATCTACGGCCTGGATGACCGCTACCGCGGCGTGTATGGCCAGCGTGAAGTGCTGTTCATCCACCCGCAGGACATGGCGGCGCTGGACCTGAAAGAGGGTGAGCTGGTTGACATCGAGACAATCTGGCACGACGGCGTTGAGCGCGTGGTGACCGGCTTCAAGCTGGTGAGCTATGACATCCCGCGCGGTAACCTGGCAGCCTACTACCCGGAAACCAACCCGCTGGTGCCGATGTCCAGCTTCGGTGACGGCACCCATACCCCGACCTCCAAATCGGTGCCGGTGGTGATTCGCCGCAGCGAACAACGGGACCTCCGCCGCATCGCCTGATGCGGTTTCCCGGCCCCGGCCGGGGGCGTGCCAAAGGCGCTTTTTTCGCAGGGGATTGCGGCTAAAGCGCTTGCCCGTCGCGGCTGATTCGCGTAAAACTGTCAGCCGCGATTTACGCCACCTTTAACCCATGCCCGGGACGCTATGTTTCAAGATAACCCGCTGCTTGCACAGCTAAAACAGCAACTCCACTCTCAGACTCCCCGCGCGGAAGGCGTGGTCAAAGGCACTGAGAAAGGCTTTGGCTTCCTGGAAGTGGATGGCCAGAAAAGCTACTTCATTCCCCCGCCGTACATGAAGAAAGTGATGCACGGTGACCGGGTAATCGCTGCCCTCCATACCGAGAAAGAGCGCGAAGTCGCTGACCCGGAAACGCTGGTTGAGCCGTTTTTGACGCGCTTTGTCGGCCGGGTACAGAAAAAAGATGACCGTTTGTCGATCGTGCCGGACCATCCGTTACTGAAAGACGCCATCCAGTGCCGCCCGGCACGCGATGTAAAACATGACTTCAAAGAGGGTGACTGGGCCGTTGCTGAGATGCGCCGCCACCCGCTGAAAGGCGACCGCAGCTTCTACGCTGACCTGACCGCCTACATTACCTTTGGTGAAGACGATTTCGCCCCCTGGTGGGTGACGCTGGCGCGCCACAACCTCGAGCGCGAAGCGCCGGAGGCCGAGGCCCCGACCGAAATGCTGGCTGACCAGCCGCCGCGTGAAGACCTCACCGCCCTGCCGTTCGTGACCATCGACAGCGCCAGCACCGAAGACATGGATGACGCCCTTTATGTCGAGACGCTGGCCGACGGCCGCCTGCAACTCACTGTGGCGATCGCCGACCCGACCGCCTACGTCAGCGAAGGCAGTGACATCGACAACGCCGCGCGCATCCGTGCCTTCACCAACTACCTGCCGGGCTTTAACATCCCGATGCTGCCGCGTGACCTCTCCGATGACCTCTGCTCGCTGCGCCCGAACGTGCTGCGCCCGGTGCTGGCCTGCCGCGTGACGCTGGGTGAAGACGGCAGCCTGGGTGATGACATCCGCTTCTTTGCCGCCAACATCGAGTCCAAAGCCAAACTGGTGTACGACGAGGTCTCTGACTGGCTGGAAGAGAAAGGCGGCTGGCAGCCGCAAAATGACGCGATTGCTGAACAAATCCGCCTGCTGAAGCGCGTGTGTGACCTGCGCAGCCAGTGGCGTGAACAGCACGCGCTGGTGTTCAAAGACCGCCCGGACTTCCGCTTTGTGCTGGGTGACAAGGGCAATGTGCTGGAGATCGTGGTGGAGCACCGCCGCATCGCCAACCGCATTGTGGAAGAGTCGATGATTGCCGCCAACGTCTGCGCCGCCCGCGTGCTGCGTGACCGCCTCGGCTTCGGCGTGTACAACGTGCACACCGGCTTTGACCCGCTGCTGGTTGAGAATGCGGTCACGATCCTGGAGGCCAACGGCATCAAGGCGGACGCCGCCGAGCTGCTGACCCTGCCGGGCTTCTGCACCCTGCGCCGTGAGCTGGATGCCCAGCCGACGCCGTTCCTCGACAGCCGCATCCGCCGTTTCCAGACCTTCGCGGAGATCGCCACCGAGCCGGGCCCGCACTTCGGCCTTGGCCTGGAAGCGTACGCTACCTGGACGTCACCTATCCGTAAATACGGTGACATGGTCAACCACCGCCTGCTGAAAGCAATCATCCTGGAACAGGGTGCCGAGCGCCCGCAGGCTGAGATGACGCAACAGCTGGCTGACCGCCGCCGCCTGAACCGCATGGCAGAGCGCGATGTGGGTGACTGGCTCTACGCCCGTTACCTGCAGCCGAAAGTCGGCAGCGGCGAGCGCTTCAGCGCCGAGGTGATTGACGTCACCCGCGGCGGCCTGCGCGTGCGCCTGCTGGACAACGGCGCAGTGGCCTTTATCCCGGCCCCGTTCCTGCACGCCGTGCGTGACGAGCTGGTATGCAGCCAGGAAACCGGCACCGTGCAGATCAAAGGCGCAGTCGCCTACCGCCAGAGCGACGTGATCGAGGTTGAAATCGCCGAAGTGCGCATGGAAAACCGCAACGTGATCGCCCGCCCGGCTGCCTGACCGGATTCCCCTCCGGCACTGGCCTGATCATCCCGCACCCCGGTGCGGGATTTTTTTTGCCTGCGCCCGGCCGGTTTCTCACCCGGCCGGTTTCTCCGGCTAAAACCCTGCCCGCCTCACACTTCTTCGCTGCCCTGCTTCTCAAGCGCGCCACAATCCCTATGGTTAACAGGTTACAAAGGTTTAGCCGGGGTTACAGGCTGTTACCGGCGCATGACGCGCGTGCCCCGGCTGTACATTTCCCCTTCCTCCCCCTACAGATACAAGGAGCAGTTTCCATGAACAACGTCAAAACCAGGCTTATCTGGTTAGCGGTGGCGTTACTCGGTGCGGTGGCCTTTGCCATGCTGGCCCTGAGCCGTGGCGAGGCGGTCAACGCCGTGTGGCTGGTGGTGGCCGCCGTGGCCTGTTACAGCATCGCTTACCGTTTTTACAGCCGGTTCATTGCCACCAGGGTGTTTGAGCTGGATGACCGCCGCATGACCCCGGCGGAGCGCCACAACGACGGGCTGGACTATGTGCCGACCAATAAGTGGGTGCTGTTCGGCCACCACTTCGCGGCGATTGCCGGGGCCGGGCCGCTGGTCGGGCCGATCCTGGCAGCGCAGATGGGCTTTCTGCCCGGCACGCTGTGGATCCTGATCGGCGTGATGCTGGCCGGGGCGGTACAGGATTTCCTGGTGCTGTTTATCTCCACCCGCCGCGACGGCCGTTCGCTGGGTGAAATGGCGAAGCAGGAGCTGGGCGCATTCGCCGGGGTTATCACCATGCTCGGCGCACTGGGGGTGATGATCATCATCCTGTCGGCGCTGGCGCTGGTGGTGGTCAAGGCGCTGGCTGACAGCCCGTGGGGCCTGTTCACCATCGCCGCGACCATCCCGATTGCCTTGCTGATGGGCGTCTATATGCGCTTTATCCGCCCCGGCAAAATCGCGGAAGTCTCGGTTATCGGTTTTGTGCTGATGATGCTGGCGATTATCTACGGCGGCAACGTGGCGCAAGACCCCTACTGGGGGCCGTTCTTTACCCTGTCCGGCACCGCGCTGACCTGGGTGCTGGTGATTTATGGCTTTGTGGCCTCCGTGCTGCCGGTGTGGCTGCTGCTGGCCCCGCGTGATTACCTCTCCACGTTCCTGAAGATTGGCGTGATTGTCGGGCTGGCGGTCGGCATTGTGTTCGCCATGCCGGAGATGAAGATGCCGGCGGTGTCGCGCTTTATCGACGGTTCCGGCCCGGTGTTTGCCGGCAGCCTGTTCCCGTTCCTGTTTATCACCATCGCCTGCGGCGCCATTTCCGGCTTCCATGCGCTGGTGTCCAGCGGCACCACGCCGAAGCTGATTGAGCGCGAAAGCCATATCCGGTTTATCGGTTACGGCGCGATGCTGATGGAGTCTTTTGTGGCGATCATGGCGCTGATCTGCGCCTCAGTGATTGACCCCGGCGTTTACTTCGCCATGAACTCCCCGGCTGCGCTGATCGGCACCACAGTGGAGAGCGCCTCACAGGCGATCAACGGCTGGGGCTTTGTGGTAACGCCGGATCTGCTGACGCAGATTGCGCGTGACGTCGGCGAAACCTCAATCCTCTCCCGTGCCGGGGGCGCGCCGACCTTTGCCGTCGGCATGGCCCATATCATCACCGAGGTATTTAACAGCCGCGCCATGATGGCGTTCTGGTACCACTTCGCCATCCTGTTTGAGGCGCTGTTTATCCTGACGGCGGTGGATGCCGGTACCCGTGCCTGCCGCTTTATGGTGCAGGACCTGGCAGGCGTGGTGGTGCCGGGGCTGGCGAATAACCGCTCGTGGCTCGGCAACCTGGCCGGCACCACGGTCGCTGTGGCCGGCTGGGGCTTCTTCGTGTACCAGGGGGTGATCGACCCGCTCGGCGGCATCAACACCCTGTGGCCGCTGTTCGGCATCGGCAATCAGATGCTGGCCTCGATGGCGCTGATCCTCGGCACCGTGGTGCTGTTCAAGATGAAAAAACAGCGCTACGCCTGGGTGACGCTGCTGCCGACCGCCTGGCTGTTTATCACCTCGATGACCGCCGGCTGGCAGAAAATTTTCCATGAGAAACCGGCGATCGGCTTCCTGGCGCAGGCGCGGAAGTTCTCCGCCGGGATTGACGCCGGAACGGTGATCGCCCCGGCCAAATCACTGAAAGACATGGAAACCATTGTGTTTGCCAACCAGATTAACGCCGCGCTGTGTGGGTTCTTTATGCTGGTGGCCGTGACGATGCTGGTGGCCGCGTTCTTTGTTATCCGCCGGGCGTTGCAGTCCAGCAAACCGACCACCCATGAAACCGAGGTGCGCCTGCGCCGGGAGGCAACACATGGCTGATCGCTCCCTGCTGCTGGCCGTACCGCGCCGGACGGTGCTGACGGTCAGTGCCTGCCACCCGCTGGCAGAGGCCCCGCCGCAGAGACTGCACGGCCGGGTGCGCCTGGTTTTCCGCCGCCTGGCGCAAAGTTTCCGGCTGATGGTCGGCGTGCATGATTATCAGGCGTACCTGCGCCACCACCGGCTGCACCACCCCAATGAGGCGCCGATGAGTGAGCGCGCCTTCCACCGTTACTGCCTGGAGGCGCGCTTCCCCAGCCAGGGCGGGAAGCTGGGTAAATGCCCCTGCTGAGGCAAAAAAAAACGGCTCCGTAAGGAGCCGTTCTTATTGGCGGCAAGGCCTACGCCACTTTGGCGATGGAAGACCAGCTCAGCGCCCCATCGGTATTCACAAACATGATCCCGGAGCCGGTGGTGTCCGCCCCCAGCCGTTCGGTGATTGTCCCGATCGGGTAGTTGGTGCCGGACGGCGTTGCCCATTTTGTCACCGTGGTGGCCCGGCAGCCGCGGGTCACGAAGCCCCGTTCGCCGGTGTAGTTGAAGCTGTCCATCAGCACGTTGTTAAACACAATGGAGGCACCGTTCACCAGATCCACCTTGGCCGCGCGTCCGCCGTTGATGATGGCGCTCTGGCGGTAAGCCCCGCTGATGGTGCCGGTAAAGTTACAGTCCGTGAAGGTCACCGGCGCATACCCCGCCACCGGCACTTTGGTTCCGGTGATATTGCCGCTGATGTAACTGCCCATGAAGGTGATATCCCCCCGGATATTGTTCGGGAAACTCACGTTGGTGATATTCCCTTTGATGACCTTCACCTTCCCGGCGTTGTAGAAGAACGACAGGTTCGCCACCGTGGGGTTGATGATGTCCATGTCCGATTCCACCTGGAGCACGTTGGAGACGGCCGGTTCCACCACGGTGATGTCATAGGTCGGCGCCTTGATGTACCAGGAGCTGAACAGACAGGTCGAGAACACCGATTTGGTGCCGTAGGCGGTACTGACCACAGAGGAGCCGCAGTTCCAGTTGCGGAACTCAGAGCGGTCAGCCGCCAGGTAGATCGACGGCACCAGCGACACCCCAACCGTCTGCTGGGTGGTGTTATCGAGTTTGTCGGCGTCAATGATCACCTGCTGGATAATCGAGTTGCCGGTGACGATGCTGTGGTTGAGGTATTTCAGGCCGGAGGCCAGCCCGGTGGTGCCGTCATCCTCAGTCAGGATAATCAGCCGTTCCGCGTGGATGTTGTTGATCACATTCCGCACTTTATTGGCGATTTTGATGCCGCGGTGGTACGCCTGCTCACACTGCACAGAGACAATGTGGGTGGCGTTCTGGGTATCCGAATCTGACCCCATCACCAGCGCGTAATCGTTCAGGTTACCGCAGCGCTCTACGCTCAGCCGCTGGAACGTGGAGTCCCAGATGGTGTCCTGGTGGATACCGATACCGTTAAACCCTTGCGCGCGGACATGCTCACCGACAAACCATTGGCCTTTCATATAGATGCCGTTCAGCACCGTATCGCGACTGTCGCACTCCACCACTAATGACCCGTCAATGATCTGGCGGCTGGTGCGCCCCGCGTTGGCTGCTTTGGTCGGATCCCCCAGTGTCAGCACATAATCGCCGACGAAGCCGCTCGGCCTGACCTTAAACCGGCCCGCCTGGTCTGCGATGATACGCGTGACGCTGGTCAGGTCGATGGTGGCACTGACGCGCCACGGGCCGAAGCGGAAATCCACCACTTTACCGGCAGACGCCGCCACATAGGCTTTCATCTGCGTGGTGCAGTCGATGCTGCCGCCGGGGCGGCAACCGAAATGCACCGGCAACAACTGGTTTTCCATCCGTTTCCAGCGTTTGCCGCCAGGGGTGACGATCACGGAGCCGCCATTGTCCACGCTGGTGGTGTCTTTGGCGTCATAGGCAAAAAGGCCGCCGCCGTTGGGGATGCTGTCGGTGTAGGTGACATTGCTGTAGTAACTGGCGACGTTAATGGTTTCGCCATCGGTGGTCGGTTCAATTTTACGTAAAGCGACGATATCAAGGCACTGTGTAGCCATGGTTACTTCCTCCTGTTCACTATGAACACCTGCGTAATCACAAAACCCCGTGGCAGGTACGAATCGCTAACTTAAGGGGCGATAATGAGTTTTCGCCTCCCAGCAAGCCAAAGACTAGCGAAACCGTGGGCAGTGAGGAGTCAACAAACATCAATAAACAACACTGTTAATGTTTAAGCAAAACAGGGCGTGGAGAAACAGCAGGATAGCGCCGGAGGAAAACGCCCTGCGCCGGGGGGGCGGGCCATAAAAAACCCCGCCTGGTGAGGGCGGGGTGTTCAGATAACGGATATAAATGGCTTATTTAATGCGCGCCGCCTGCTGGTCGAGGCTGGTTTTGTGGGCACTCTTCACCCTTTTTGACCAGATTGCTGTGATGATCGGCACCAGGACGGAGGTCACAATCACCGATGTCGCCACCAGCGCCGTGGCAGCCGGGGCCACGCTGCGGAATTCCGGTACCATTTCAGCGATCAGCACCGGGGTGGCCACAGCGGCACCCGCCGAACTGGAGGCTGCCACACCGGCGGTGCCGTCACCGCCGCCCAGGAATTTATCGGCCAGGATCAACGGGATACCGGTGATGATAATCACCATAACACCCAGCAGGATCCCCAGCAGGCCGGTCTGGGCAATCACGCTCAGGTTAATGGTGTTGCCCAGGGCAAAGGCGAAGAACGGGATCAGCGTCTGCACCGCTTTGCCGAAGAAATCACGCAGTTCCGGGTCGAGGTTGCCGAGCGCAAAGCCCACCAGGAACGGCAGCACCGCCCCGACAAACACATGCGGCTCAAAGGACGCGATGCCCGCCGTGCCGAGGATGACCATGGTCATCAACGGGCCGGACTCCAGCGACATCAGCACAAAGGCCCCCGCCTCCTCTTTCGTGCCGTACTGCTGCATGATGGAGGCGTACAGCCCGCCGTTGGTCATGTCCATCGCGGCCACCAGCGCCAGCGTTGACAGCCCGGCAAAGAAGCCGATTTCAACGCCGTTTTCCGGCAATATCCGGGAGGCGATCGCCGCCACAATCCAGGCAACCGCGATTTTGGTGACCACCAGCGTGCCGGACTTGCGCAGCACGGTGCCGGTGGCACTGAGCTTGATCGACGCCCCCATACAGAAGAACCAGACCGCCAGGATCGGCACCGTACCGGCGATCAGGCCATTGGTAAAGGAGCCAAAATATTTTCCGGCATCCGGCGCAAAGGTATGGCACAGCGCACCGAGAAACAGCGGCACCAGCATCATACCGCCCGGGATTTTTTCTATCGCACGTTTAATTTGCATGGGACTTTTTCGCCTCAGAGAACTAAGAAAACGGATGCGCGGCCACTGTGTCCAGCGAGCCTTATTCATTCATGCGCCAATGGTTGAGTAAGTTAACCGTTTACATGGTGAATAAAAATGATCTCACCCACAATTTTGAAACGCCGTTTCTATTTTTGTGACGCAGGCAGTTCACCTCTGGTCAGGCAGGCTAAAAAATCTCATTGCGATCTCATTTTTCTCAAAAATGGCGGGAAAAGCAGCAACGGGGGAGGCAAAAAAAGCCTGCCGGGCGGCAGGCTTACCGCGCAAGGGCGGCGTCAGCTCAGCACACGGGTGCCGAATGCGCCCTGCCAGTCATTGCCGAAGGCCTGGATCGCGGCGTCTACCGCCGGGGCGGTAAACAATTGCTCTGCCACATCCACCGGCAGGGTAATCGAACGGCAACCGGCCAGCAGGCAATCGACCGCCTGGCGCGGGGTACGGAAGCTGGCCGCCAGCACGCTGGCGTGCGGTGCGTGCTGGTCCAGCAACGATTGCAACTGGCGCACCATCGCGATGCCGTCACTGCCCTGCGCATCCAGCCGGTTGACATAGGGCGCCACATACTCCGCCCCGGCCAGCGCGCCCAGCAGCCCCTGCCCGGCGGCGTAAACCGCCGTGCCGAGCGTCGGGATGCCGAGGCTTTTCAGCGTCTTCAGCGCTGCCAGCCCCTCGCCGTTGACCGGCACTTTCACCACCAGCCCCGGCACCCGCTGCGTCAGCATCTGCGCTTCGGCCACCATGTGGTCTGCATCCTCTGCCAGCACCTGGGCAAAGAGTTTGCCGGTGCCGCCCAGTGCATCCCGCAGCGCAGGCAGCACGTCCCACAGCGGTTTCCCCGCGCGGGCCACAATGCTTGGGTTGGTGGTGACGCCATGCAGCGGCAGAATGCGCGCCAGGCGTTTGACGGCATTCACGTCTGCCGTATCCAGATATAGCTCCATCTCACTCTCCTGATTAATTGGGTAACGTCACACTGCCCGCATGGTAACGGATAAAGCCGCCCTCTTCTTGACCCGCGTCAATATAACTTTCGTTCGAAACCATTTTAATCTCCGAACGAAATGGAGGCGCTATGCTGTTTAATCTTCAACGATACTCGACCCACGATGGCCCCGGCATCCGCACCGTGGTGTTTCTAAAAGGCTGCTCGCTGAGCTGCCGCTGGTGCCAGAACCCGGAAAGCCGCGCCCGCACGCCCGACCTGCTGTTTGACCCGCGCCTGTGCATTGCCGGTTGCCGCGAATGCAGCCAGCGCTGCCCGGAGGCCGTGACGCATCAGCAGGAGCACCTGACCCTGCACCGTGAACGCCTGACAGAGGCAGATTTGCCGGTGCTGGCGGCCGGTTGCCCGAGCGGCGCGCTGTCGCTGTGCGGCGAGGCGCTGGACAGGGACGCCGTCATGGCGACCCTGTTGCGTGACCGGCCTTTCTACCAGCGCAGCGGCGGCGGCATCACGCTCTCCGGCGGCGAACCCTTTATGCAGCCGGACGCCTGCGCTGACCTGTTGCAGCGCTGCCGGGCCGAAGGGCTGCACACCGCCGTGGAGAGCTGCCTGCATGTGCCGTGGCATTACATTGCGCCCTCCCTGCCGCACCTGTCACTGCTGCTCGCTGACCTGAAACACGTTGATGACGCGCGCTTTCGCGACTGGACCGGCGGCTCCGCGCGGCGGGTGATGGCCAATTTCCGCCGCCTGGCAGAGGCCGGGGTGCCGGTGATTGTGCGGGTGCCGGTCATTCCCGGTTTCAACGCGGATAATGACTCGTTGCGCGCCATCATCGATTTTGCCGCAGACGAGACGCCCTGCAAAGAGATCCATTTTCTGCCTTACCACACGCTCGGCATCAATAAGTATGCCTTGCTGAACCAGCCCTACACCGCACCGGCCACGCCGCTGGATGACCCGGCGCTGCTGGCCTTTGCCCGGCATTATGCCCGGCAGCGCGGCCTGGACGCCCTGTTAAGAGGATAGCACCATGACCCAACTCAACCTTGATACCCTGAGTGACCGTATCCGCGCCCACAAGGCGGCGCTGGTCGCGATTGTCAAACCGCCGATCTGCACCGAGCGGGCGCAGCACTACACCGAGATGTACCAGCAGCACCAGGATAAACCACTGCCGGTGCGCCGCGCGCTGGCCCTGGCGCACCACCTGGCACAACGCACCATCTGGATTAAGCATGACGAGCTGATTGTCGGCAACCAGGCGAGCCAGGTGCGCGCCGCGCCAATTTTCCCGGAATACACCGTCAACTGGATTGAGAAAGAGATCGACGATCTGGCCGACCGCCCCGGTGCCGGGTTCGCCGTTTCCGAGCAGGACAAAACCGTGCTGCATCAGGTCTGCCCGTGGTGGCGCGGCCAGACGGTACAGGATCGCTGCTACGGCATGTTCACGGACGAACAGAAAGCGCTGCTGGAGGCAGGCATTATCAAGGCCGAAGGCAATATGACCTCCGGCGACGCCCACCTGGCGGTGAACTACCCGCTGTTGCTGGAGCTCGGGCTGGACGGCCTGCGCGAAAAAGTCAGTGAACGCCGCGAGCGGCTGGCGCTCACCGACTGGGAAGACCTGCATAAAGAGCAGTTCCTGAAAGCAATTGATATTACCCTGGCCGCGCTCAGTGACCACATCCTGCGCTTTGCCGATCTGGCGCGGCGTATGGCGGCGGAAGAGACGCGCCCTGCCCGCCGCGACGAATTGCAGGCGATCGCGGCCAACGGTGAACTGATCGCCCACCAGCCGCCGCAAACCTTCTGGCAGGCGCTGCAACTCTGCTATTTCGTGCAACTGGTGTTGCAGATTGAGTCCAACGGCCACTCCGTCTCCTTCGGCCGCCTCGACCAGTACCTCTACCCGTGGTACCGGCGGGATGTCGAGCTGACCGGCGCGCTGCCGCGTGAACAGGCGATTGAGCTGCTGAACAGCTGCTGGCTGAAACTGCTGGAAGTGAACAAGATCCGCTCCGGCAGCCACTCCAAAGCCTCGGCCGGCAGCCCGCTCTACCAGAATGTCACCATCGGCGGCCAGCGCTGGGCAGACGGCCGGGCGGTGGATGCGGTTAACCCGCTCTCCTATGTGGTGCTGGAATCCTGCGGCCGGTTGCGCTCCACCCAACCGAACCTCAGCGTGCGTTACCACAGCGGGATCAGCGATGATTTTATGGATGCCTGTGTGCAGGTGATCCGCTGTGGCTTCGGGATGCCGGCGTTCAACAACGATGAGATCGTGATCCCGGAGTTTATCAAGCTGGGCGTTTCGCGCGAGGATGCCTACGACTATGCCGCCATCGGCTGCATTGAAACCGCCGTAGGCGGCAAATGGGGCTACCGCTGCACCGGCATGAGCTTCATTAACTTCGCCCGCGTGATGCTGGCGGCGCTGGAACAGGGGCGCGACAGCCAGAGCGGCCGGGTGTTCCTGCCGCAAGAACAGGGGCTGTCACAGGGCAATTTCACCCGGTTTGACGAGGTGATGGCCGCCTGGGACCGCCAGATCCGCTACTACACCCGCAAGTCGATTGAGATTGAGTGCGTGGTGGATACCGTGCTGGAGGAGAATGCCCATGACATCCTTTGCTCCGCGCTGGTGGATGACTGCATTGAGCGCGGCAAAAGCATCAAACAGGGCGGCGCAAAATATGACTGGGTTTCCGGCTTGCAGGTCGGCATCGCGAACCTCGGCAACAGCCTGGCGGCGGTGCGTACGCTGGTGTTTGAACAGGGTATTATCGGCCAGCAACAGCTGGCGGCGGCGCTGGCCAGCGATTTCAGCGGGCTGGACGGCGAGAAACTGCGCCAGCGGCTGGTCAACGGCGCGCCGAAATACGGCAATGACCGCGATGAGGTGGATGACCTGCTGGTGCGCGCCTACCAGACCTACATCGATGAGCTGAAGCAGTACCACAACACCCGCTTCGGCCGCGGCCCGGTGGGCGGCACCTACTACGCCGGGACGTCCTCCATCTCTGCCAATGTGCCGTTCGGCGCGGCCACCCCGGCGACGCCGGACGGCCGCAAGGCCGGCACGCCGCTGGCAGAAGGCGCCAGCCCCGCCTCCGGCACCGATACCCTCGGCCCAACGGCGGTGTTCAACTCGCTCGGGAAATTGCCGACCGCGGCGATCCTGGGCGGCGTGCTGCTGAACCAGAAACTGAACCCGGCCACGCTTGAGAACCCGCGCGACCGCGAGAAACTGCTGGCGCTGCTGCGCACGTTCTTTGATGTCCACCACGGCTGGCATGTGCAGTACAACATTGTGTCGCGTGACACACTGCTGGCCGCCAAGGCGCAGCCGGATCAGTACCGTGACCTGGTGGTGCGTGTTGCCGGTTACTCGGCGTTCTTTACGGCTTTATCGCCGGACGCGCAGGATGATATTATTGCGCGCACTGAACACACGCTCTGAGAAACCTCTTTTTTCAGAAGATACTTTGTGGCAGCCACCCGGCTGCCCTTTTTTGTCTGGGCCACTATGAACGCACGACAACAACACATTATGCAGGTGGTAAACCAACAGCGCCGGGTCAGCGTGGGCGAGCTTGCCCAGCAGTGCGGCGTCTCTGAGGTGACTATCCGGCAGGATCTTAACCGGCTTGAGCAGCGCAGCTACCTGAAGCGCGTTCACGGTTACGCCGTCGCGATTGAAAGTGACGATCTGGACGCGCGGATGATGTCTAATTTCGCCCAGAAGCAGAAACTGGCGCAGTTTGCCGCCTCACTGGTCAATGACGGCGACACCATCTTTATCGAAAGCGGCAGCAGCAATGCCCTGCTGGCGCGCTACCTGGCGGAGCGCAAGCACATTACGCTTATCACCGTCAGCAGCTATATCGCCCATTTACTGCGCGCTACCCCGTGCGATGTGATTTTGCTGGGCGGCATGTACCAGAAAGAGAGCGAAACCGTGGTCGGCCCGCTGACCCGGCTCTGCATCCAGCAGCTGCATTTCAGCAAAGCCTTTGTCGGCATCGACGGTTTTACGCCGGAGAGCGGCTTTACCGGGCGGGACATGATGCGCGCCGATGTGGTCAACGCGCTGCTGGCGAAGGGGGCCGAGAATATCGTGCTGACCGACTCCTCGAAATTCGGCCAGATCACCCCCAACGTGCTGGGCGCAGCCAGCGCCTTCAGCCGGGTGATAACCGACGACAAACTGCCGCCGCAGTATGCGGATTACCTGATCGGGCAAGGGATTACGGTGGATCGGGTCAGCGAATAACGTTGGCCTGGAAGAACAGCGGCCCGCGTTGCCGCAGGCTGCTGAGGAAGAGGATCAAGGCCGGCGGCGCCGGCGGTTATTAACCCAGGCTGTTATTGGCCCAGGCCCTTATTGACCATAGTAGGCATTTTTGCCGTGCTTGCGCAGGTAGTGCTTGTCCAGCAACTGCGGCTGCATCGCCGGAAGTTCCGGGGTAAGCTGGCGCGAGAAAATGCCCATATACGCCACCTCTTCCAGCACCACGGCGTTGTGCACCGCGTTGTCGGCGTCACTGCCCCAGGCAAACGGGCCGTGGGAGTGCACCAGCACCGCCGGTACGGCCTGCGGATCGATCTGACGTTCGCGGAAGGTTTTCACGATCACCTCGCCGGTTTCCCACTCATAACGCCCGCCAATCTCCGCCCCGGTCATCATCCGGGTACAGGGGATGGGCCCGTAGAAGTAGTCTGCGTGGGTAGTGCCCCAGGCCGGGATGTCCTGCCCCGCCTGCGCCCAGATGGTGGCATGGCGTGAGTGGGTATGCACAATGCCGCCCGCCTGTTCAAAATTAAGGTAGAGCACCCGGTGGGTGTCGGTGTCTGACGAGGGCTTTTTGCTGCCTTCCACCACGCGGCCGCTCTCCAGCTCCACTACCACCATGTCTTCGGCCGTCATATGCGCATACTCCACCCCCGAGGGCTTGATCACCAGCAGCCCCTGCCCGCGGTCAACGGCGCTGACATTTCCCCAGGTAAAGGTCACCAGATTGTGGCGCGGCAGGGCCAGGTTTGCTTCCAGCACCTGTTGTTTCAATTCGTTAAGCATCTTCATGTCCTTGGTTACTGCGCAGATGCCCTATTCTGGAAGCCCGGCCCGATGCCCGGTATGGGTGAAATCGCTGAAGAGTGCGTAGAAACCTGCTGTGTCGCCATCTGTGTCTTTTTGTGCGGCACCCATTCCGGGCGAAATAAATTAAGAATATTTACCTAGTCGCTGCGCCGGCAATAAATAGAATACGCCCTGTCCGGTTCTGTTTTTTTGCGTTGTTTTTATGGCCGTTCTGTCGGACGGCGAAATAGAACACCAGGAAACCCGGTTCATTCCACGGGAATGCCAATGAACATTCTGATGTTCCCGATAATCTGCTGTGTGGAATTCCACCCAGAGACACGAAGCTGGGCATTATTGCCTATAATGAATACAGCAGTACCGGCTTGGGTTGATTAATTTCACTTAAGTCAAAATATGGCGTATTCCCCTGCAAGGAGAAGTAAACATGATGAAAGTTAATAAACGTCTGACCACCGTGGTGCTGGTCACGACCCTGGCCCTTTCCCTGTCGGCCTGTTCCAACATGTCCCACCGCGGCCGTAACACCGCCATCGGCGCAGGTGCCGGTGCACTGGGCGGCGCAGTCCTGACAGACGGCAGCACCCTGGGTACGCTGGGCGGTGCAGCCATCGGCGGGATTATCGGCCATCAGGTTGATCGTTAATTGAAATAGCGTTGAAAAAAGAAAAGTAAAGAAATGTCTGTCCGGGTCAGGTTATTTAACCGGCCGCGTTTACCTGCTAAAGGCGTTATAAAACGCAACAACAGGCAGGACAGATAATCAGGCAGGATGCCGGTAACAGATTTCAGGTCTGATAATAAAAAAGGTGCGTTAACGCACCCGCGTCAGGAATAACCGGGCTATCCGCCGGGATATCCCCCTCAGCGTTACCTGATCGCATTTTGATAAGTATGACGTTTATTCACGCCCAGCAACCTCAACGTTGTCACCTGCGGGCGCACTGTGCGCCCGCAGTTTTCATCACCGGTATCAGCCGCCCGCCAGTTTGACTTTCATGCCTTTGGCTTCCAGCAATTGCTGCAACAGCTCACGCTTGTCGCCCTGGATTTCAATCACGCCCTCTTTTACCGCACCGCCGCAGCCGCATTTTTTCTTCAGCTCTGCCGCCAGTTTCTCCAGCGCCGCGTCATCCAGATCCACCCCGGTGATCACGCAGACCCCTTTGCCTTTACGGCCGCTGGTCTGGCGCTGGATACGTACGATGCCGTCACCTTTCGGCCGCGCCGGTTTGCTCTGTGGGGCGACAATCCGGCCGCTGTCGGTGGAGTACACCAGCGGGTTATCATCACGTGCCATCCTCTTCTCCTCAGGCCAGTTCAGCTAAAATAGCGCGCAGCGCAGCAGCCGGATCGGCAGATTGGGTAATCGGACGCCCGATCACCATATAGTCCACGCCCGCGGCCTGTGCCTGTTGCGGGGTCATGATGCGGCGCTGGTCGCCTGCGTCACTGCCCGCCGGGCGGATGCCGGGGGTCACCAGCCGGAAATCAGGGCCGCACTGCTGCTTGAGGCGCACCGCTTCGTGGGCGGAACAGACCACGCCATCCAGCCCGCAGTCACGGGTCAGGCGCGCCAGCCGCTCTGCATGGTCTGCCGGGGAGAGATCAATGCCGACGTCGGCCAGATCGCCCTGCTCCATGCTGGTCAGCACAGTGACGGCAATCAGCAGCGGCGCATCGGCACCCAGCGGCAGCAGCGCCTCGCGGGCGGCCGTCATCATCCGGCGGCCACCGCCGGCGTGCACGTTCACCATCCAGACGCCCAGCTCAGCGGCCGCGGCCACCGCTTTGGCCACGGTGTTGGGGATGTCATGGAATTTCAGATCGAGAAACAGCTCAAAACCCCGGCTGTGCAGGTCACGCACCAGTTGCGGCCCAAACAGGGTGAACATCTCCTTGCCGATTTTCAGGCGGCAGTCACGCGGGTCAATCTGGTCAGCAAAGGCCAGCGCGGCCGCCTGATCAGCATAGTCCAGCGCGACAACAACCGGTGAGGAGATCGGGCCACGGGAGGTGGGGGTAAGAACAGACGCCATTTCTTCATCCTTATACGCGGGGGGTTGGGCAGGGATCGCCATTTTTACCGCCCGCATTCTACATGGCAGCGGCGGGAAAGCCCAGCGTAGGCCGGGCCGCACGGCAGAGCGCCGTGCTTACTGGCCGTCGAGGCCGCGGATCGGTTTGACGGAGGCCCAGGCCCGGCAGGACGGGCAGTGCCAGTACAGGGAATGGGCGGTAAAGCCGCATTTATGGCAGCGGTAGCGCGGTTTGGTGCGGATCTGCTCGCCGACCATGTCACGCAGCAGTTGCAGGCTCTCTTTGGCGCGCCCCTCTTCGGCGTCGGCCAGGTGGTAATCCATCAGCCGGTAGAAGACGCGCATGGTCGGGTGGCGCTGCAACTGGCGGTTGATATAGACCTGCGCCACGTCACGACCTTCGTCCTGCTCCAGGATCTCCGCCAGATAAAGCTCCGCCACCGCGCCGGTGTTGCTCTCCACACAGCGCTTGAGGAAGGCTGTCCACTCCGCCGGTTGTTGCAGGTGAGAAAAACATTCATGCAGCATCGGCAGGGTTTCGCTGACCATCTCTTTGTCCTGCTCCAGCACCTGCTCCAGTGCGGCGGCGGCTTTCGCCCACGCCTCCTGCGCCATAAAAATGCGGCCCTGCATGATGGAAACGCGCGCGCAGTTGCGGTCGGCGGCGGAGGCTTTTTTCAGCAGCCCCATCGCCTTTTCCTGATCGTCACTGCCCATCGCCAGCAGGGCCAGTTCACAGTAGAAGTGCGCCACCTCGGCCCGTTTGTCCTCTTTGCCCAACCGGGTGAGTTTTTCCGCGACATCAATCGCTTTTTGCCAGTCGCTGGTGGCCTGGTGAATCACCAGCAGCTGTTGCAGTGCCGAGTGCTGGAAATCCTCTTCTTTAATCAGCTGGGTGAACATCTCCTCCGCCCGGTCATAGAACCCGGCGGCCATGTAGTCGCGCCCCAGTTGCTGTACCGCCAGTAACCGCTGTTCAAAAGAGAGCGACGCGCTCTCCATCAACGCCTGGTGGATGCGGATGGCGCGATCGACCTCGCCGCGTGAACGGAACAGGTTACCCAGCGTCAGGTGGGCTTCCACGGTGCTGCTGTCCTCTTTCAACATATCGAGGAACAGGTCGACCGCTTTATCCTGCTGGTTGGAAAGCAGGAAGTTCACCCCGGCCACATACTCGCGTGACAGGCGGTTCGCCTCCTGTTGCTTGTTCTGTTGAGCACTTCTGTGCCCCATGTACCAGCCGTAGGCGGCTGCCACAGGCAACAACAGAAACAGCAGCTCTAACATAGGGGGTTATTCCTTGCTGAGAGAGGTCTGCGCGGCAGGCTGGCTCTCACCGGCCGGTGCAATCTGCTGCTCCAGGCGTTTGATCTTACGCTGTGCGCGGGAGAGTGACAGGCGTACGCGCAGATAGAACAGGCCGCAGATGACCCAGCCAAGGATAAAGCCGGTGCCGAACAGCGTGGCCAGCAAGGTAGAGACGCGGTAATCGCCCTGGGCAAGGAGATAATTAAAGGTGACCACCTGATCGTTATGGGCGCCTAACGTGATGGAAATCACGATGATCACCAGCAAGACCAAAAAAATGAGCAAATATTTCACATTTATTCCTGTGATGCCGGGTTAACCGGATGAATTAAGCCAACATTGTGGCGTCCTGACCTATTAAGTTAGCACTTCCCATTGCAGCTGGGAAACCCTGCGCCATGATAAAGCCGCTTACCGCCGCTATTTGCACACTGTGTGCCCAATGGCCGGAATAAACCGGCAGGGGCGCGGCGGGAAAACGCCCGCCCTCGCCCCGCCAGGATCAGGTTTTTTCGCGCTCGGCGATCTCTTTATGCTCGTCACGCTCCACGTTCAGCGGGCCGATGAAGCGTTGCACCACACAGCAAGCCAGCGTCACCAACGCCCAGCTCATCACCGTCGCCATCGCCAGATCGCGCGGCCAGTGCATCCCGAGCACCAGCCGGCTGCCCATCACCGCCACGGCCCAGACCACCAGCAGCACAATGGTTTTATAGCGGCGGCGCGGCCAGAGCAGGCCGATGCCGAGCAGCGCCCAACTGGCGGCAAACATGGTATGGCCGGAGGGGAAGGCAAAACCGGTTTCAAACTGCCAGTGCGCTTTCAGCCAGTGCGGCACCTGGGTATTGTCCCGCAACTGTTCCTCCACCAGCGCGCTGCGATCCGCCCGCTTGAGCTGGTAGAACGCCTGGTTATCCACCTGGTACTGCTGTTCCATCCAGACCACAAACGGCCGCGGCTCCTGGACATGCTCCTTGACCAGGCTTTTGAGTTGCTGCCCCAGCAGGATGGCCGCTGACAGCAGCAGCGCCAGCCCGATCGCCCCACGCAGCTGGAAACGCAGGCACCACAGGAACCAGGCGATCAACAGCGCAGAGGTGATAATCCCCCACGGGCGGGTCACGGTCTGGGTTATCCAGTACAGCCCCCGCAGGAAAGGCCCGGCATCACCCGGCTGCCACTGCCAGCCCGACGCCCAGACGGCCAGCGGCATCAGCAGCAGGATCAGCGCACCCAGCGTGGTGCGTTTTACAATGGCGAACAGCGTGCCGTTTGCCAACAGGGAAGTGCGATTTTCAGGCATGGTACCGTCCTTGTAAAAATGAGCGTTAATTTAACCACGTCGTCATAAGCTTGACACAATAAATCCATTTCACCGCGGCCAAAGTACGCTAGTATTTCGAATGGCCGAAAACAGGCCGCTCCCCGGCAGGTCATCAGCCCTTTTGTTGGCTATCCAGCATGATCGGCGGGTTTTTGCCTGCCCGGCGTCTGCTTTTTGCTGTGGCGGCGGCGGCCGGTTGTACGGCTCCCCGGCGGTTTAGTGCTGGTCAAGGCGCGCCGCAGAACGTAGGATGCGCAACAAGAATAACGTCAAATATCAGTTTTTTTGGAGAGTAACATGCAGCTTAAACGGGTCGCCGAAGCGAAACTGCCGACGCCGTGGGGGGATTTCCTCATGGTCGGCTTCGAAGAGTTGGCCACCGGGCAGGATCACGTGGCGCTGGTATACGGCGATGTCTCCGGCAGCGCGCCGGTGCTGGCACGTGTGCATTCAGAGTGCCTGACCGGCGATGCCCTGTTCAGCCTGCGTTGCGACTGTGGTTTCCAGCTGGAAGCCGCCCTGACGCAGATTGCCGAAGAGGGGCGCGGCATCCTGCTCTACCACCGTCAGGAAGGGCGCAACATCGGGCTGCTGAACAAAATCCGCGCGTATGCGTTGCAGGACAAAGGCGCAGACACCGTGGAAGCCAACCATCAGCTCGGGTTCGCCGCCGATGAGCGTGACTTCACCCTGTGCGCGGATATGTTCAAGCTGCTGGGGGTAGACGCCGTGCGCCTGCTGACCAATAACCCGAAAAAAGTGGCGATCCTGACGGAAGCCGGCATCAACATCACCGAACGTGTGCCGTTGATTGTGGGGCGCAACCCGAAAAATGAGCACTATCTGGCGACCAAAGCGGCCAAAATGGGCCACCTGCTCGACCCGAAAAAATAAGCCGTCCCGGCACGAAAAAGGGCACCCCAGCGGGTGCCCTTTTTTATAGGCCGCCGGGCAACAGGTGCCCGGCACATCGCGGCTTAGGCCAGCATTTTACGGATCATATAGTGCAGGATGCCGTCATTGTTGAAGTAGGTCAGCTCATTGCTGGTATCGATGCGGCAACGGGCGTCAATCTCAGCGGTATGGCCATCTGCGTAGGTCAGCGTCACTTTTACCGTTTGCCCCGGTGACAGGGTTTGCAGGCCATGAATACTGATCTGCTCCTCGCCGGTCAGCGCCAGGGTTTTGCGGGTTACCCCGTCCGGGAACTCCAGCGGCAAAATCCCCATGCCGATCAGGTTAGAACGGTGGATACGTTCAAACGATTCGGCAATCACCACACGGATCCCCAGCAGTCGCGGCCCTTTCGCCGCCCAGTCACGGCTGGAGCCGGAACCATATTCCTTACCGGCAATCACCGCCAGCGGCACCTTCTCCTGCTGGTAACGCATCGCGGCATCATACACTGCCATCTGCTCCTGGGACGGCAGGTGGCGGGTGATCCCGCCCTCCACGCCCGGCACCAGCTCGTTACGGATGCGCACGTTGGCAAAGGTCCCGCGCACCATCACCTCGTAGTTGCCGCGGCGCGAACCGTAGGAGTTGAAATCCTCTTTCGCCACGCCATGATCGCGCAGATAGTACCCGGCCGGGCTTTCCGCCTTGATGTTACCCGCCGGCGAGATGTGGTCCGTGGTCACTGAGTCGCCCAGCATCAGCAGGATGCGCGCGCCTTCGATGTCCTGCACCGTTTTCGGCTCCGCCTCCATGTCGTCGAAGAACGGCGAATGGCGGATGTAGGTGGAGTCATGCTGCCAGCTGTAGGTCGGCGAGCCTTTCACCTGAATCGCCTGCCAGTTTTCATCGCCGTTAAACACCTCAGAGTACTCTTTGAGGAACATCTCGGTGCGTACCTGCTCCACGGCCTGCGCGATCTCATTGGCACTCGGCCAGATCTCATGCAGGTAGACCGGTTTGCCCTCTTTGTCGGTGCCGAGCGGATCGGCACTGAGGTTGACCTTCAGGTTACCGGCCAGCGCATAGGCCACTACCAGCGGCGGCGAGGCGAGCCAGTTGGTTTTGATCAGCGGGTGGATGCGCCCTTCAAAGTTACGGTTACCGGAGAGCACCGCGCCCACCGTCAGGTCACCGGCTTTGATCGCCTCTTCAATCGGGCCGAGCAGCGGGCCGGAGTTGCCGATACAGGTGGTACAGCCGTAGCCCACCAGGTTGAAGCCGAGCTTGTCGAGATAGCTCATCAGCCCCGCCTTGGCCAGGTAGTTGGTCACCACCATTGAACCGGGTGCCAGCGAGGTTTTTACCCACGGCTTGCTCGTCAGGCCGCGCTCCACCGCTTTTTTCGCCACCAGCCCGGCGGCCATCAGGATGCTGGGGTTGGAGGTGTTGGTGCAGGAGGTGATGGCGGCGATCACCACCGCGCCGTTTTCCAGGTTCAGCTCCTCACCGCGCAGGGTGATGGTTTCGGCCTCGCTGCCGGCACGGGCGTTGACATCCAGTTCCGTCGCGGCGTTAAACGCCTGCGGCACGCCGGGCAGCGCCACGCGGTCTTGCGGGCGTTTCGGCCCCGACACGCTGGACTCCACCGTCCCCATATCCAGCGCCAGGGTGCTGGTAAAGATCGGTTCGTCGCCCTCATGCCGCCACAACCCCTGCTCGCGGGTGTATTTCTCCACCAGCGCGATCTGCTCATCGCTGCGACCGGTGAGTTTCATGTAGCTCAGCGTCACCTCGTCCACCGGGAAGAAGCCGCAGGTGGCACCATATTCCGGTGCCATGTTGGCGATGGTGGAGCGGTCGGCCAGCGGCAGATCGGCCAGCCCGTCGCCGTAGAACTCCACAAATTTGCCGACCACGCCGTGTTTGCGCAGCATCTGCGTCACCGTCAGCACCAGGTCAGTGGCGGTGATGCCCTCACGCAGTTTGCCGGTGAGTTTGAAGCCCACCACATCCGGGATCAGCATCGACACCGGCTGGCCGAGCATCGCCGCTTCCGCCTCAATACCCCCCACGCCCCAGCCCAGCACGCCCAGGCCGTTGATCATGGTGGTGTGGGAGTCGGTGCCGACCAGGGTGTCCGGGTAGGCGATCTCTTTGCCGTCCTGCTCCTCATGCCACACCGCCTGCCCGAGGTACTCCAGGTTCACCTGGTGGCAGATGCCGGTGCCCGGCGGCACTACGCGGAAGCGGTTAAACGCCTGCTGCCCCCAACGCAGGAACTGGTAGCGCTCATGGTTACGTTCCATCTCCAGCCGTACGTTCTCATCAAACGCGTGGGTGGTGCCGTACTCATCCACGGTAACCGAGTGGTCAATCACCAAGTCAACCGGCGACAGCGGGTTAACCTGATCCACGGCCCCGCCCAGCCGTTTCACCGCCTCACGCATTGCGGCCAGATCCACCACCGCCGGGACGCCGGTGAAGTCCTGCATCAGCACGCGTGCCGGGCGGTAGGCAATCTCACGGTTGGCATGGCCGGTTTTCTGCCAGTTCACCATCGCCCGCAGGTCGTCCTCGGTGACGGTGTCGCCATCAATATGGCGCAACAGGTTCTCCAGCAAGACCTTCATCGATTTCGGCAAGCGGGAGATGTCCCCCAGTTGCTCAGACACCGTATTCAGACTGTGGTAGTGGTACTCGTGATTCAGCGCGTCCAGCTTTTTCTGACTTTGCTCACGAAGATCGGATGACATGGCGCTCCTCCCATTTGGATCTGTTCATGTCACACAATGCCCGGCCGGAGAGCGGAATACCGCCAATACCCGGTCAGGTTGTGCGTCTTAATTTAAAGATAACACAAACAGCGCGTAACGTTTTGATAACAACACCTTTTGATCAGGACGATCGGCGCAACCCCTTAATGGCAGGGGAAAATCGGTAAAACCGCGTAGACAGGGGGCAACAGGCGGGAGGGCAAAGCTGCCGGGCGATACCCGGCAGGCAGGGTTATTTTACCGGCAGGGACACGGTTATTTCACCGGCAGGGAGATGTCTTTGAACATCGCCTCAATCTCTTCGTTCGAGCGCAGTGACACCGCGCTGTCCACCACGTCACGCGTCAGGTGCGGTGCGAAACGGTGGATGAAGTCGTACATGTAACTGCGCAGGAAGGTGCTGCGGCGGAAACCGATTTTGGTGGTACTGTAGGTAAAGATGTCGCGCGCATCCACCGTGACCAGATCCGGGTCTTGTACCGGGTCAATCGCCATGCTGGCGATCACGCCGACGCCCAGCCCCAGCCGTACGTAGGTTTTGATCACATCGGCATCGGTGGCGGTAAACACGATGCGCGGCGTCAGCCCGGCGCGGTTGAAGGCAGTGTCCAGCTCCGAGCGGCCGGTAAAGCCGAAGGTGTACGTCACGATCGGGTACGTCGCCAGTTCTTCAATGGTGACATGCTCTTTCCCGGCCAGCGGGTGGTCGGGCTGGACCACCACGGCACGGTTCCAGTGGTAGCACGGCAGCATCACCAGATCGTCATACAGGTGCAGCGCCTCGGTGGCGATGGCGAAATCAGCCGTGCCTTTGGACACCGCCTCAGCTATCTGGGTCGGCGACCCCTGGTGCATATGCAGCGACACCCGCGGGTAACGCTCAATAAAGCCCTTAATCACTTGCGGCAAGGCATAACGCGCCTGGGTATGGGTGGTGGCGACATAGAGCGAGCCTTTGTCAGGATAGGTATGCTCACCGGCCACGGCTTTGATGGCGTCAACTTTAGACAGCACTTCACGTGCAATGCGGATGATCTCCTGCCCGGCGGGCGTCACCTGGGTGAGGTGCTTGCCGCTGCGGGCAAAGATCTGAATGCCCAGCTCATCCTCCAGCATCCGCACCTGCTTGCTGATGCCCGGTTGTGAGGTGTAAAGCCCTTCAGCCGTCGAGGAGACGTTAAGGTTGTGATTGACAACTTCCACAATGTAACGAAGCTGCTGCAATTTCATATCTTTACCGTCCTAGGTTAAGCACTGCCCCGCAGGCAGTCAGACAAGGGGTGATAAGCGCATCGCCGATCTGTGCATCGCCGGGGGGAAGCGTAACGCCGGGGCGAAAAAAGTCAGGTCAGTTAATGACAATTAAACATAAAAAAAGATTTTATATAACCATTATAACAATCGGGACGGGCCTGTATAGCGCTTCACCCTGCCTGCTGGTAATTTCTGTCAATCAATGCACATAAAATCATATGTATGCATGATGATAAATCCACCCGCTATAAAAAAACCAGCGTTTAGACGCTGGTTTTTTGCGGAGTGCTCAGGCGGTCACCTTCTCAGGGACGCTTATTTTTTGGTTTCAGCCCACTTGCCGTCGACAAAGAACGCTGACCAACCGGTCGCCTTGCCGTCTTTCTCAGAGGAGACGTACTGCTGCTTGGTTTTGCGGCTGTAGCGTACCAGGGTTTTGTTGCCGTCCGGGTCAGTGGCCGGTGCATCCGCCAGGTAACGCAGTTTCTCCGGCAGGCGGTCACGGAAACGGGCCAGCTCTTCAACCAGCGGCGCACGGGTTTCGCGCGATTTCGGGAAGGTGTTGGCCGCCAGGAAGACCCCGGCCGCGCCGTCACGCAGCACGAAATAAGCGTCAGACTTCTCACACTCCAGCTCCGGCAACGGTACCGGATCTTCCTTCGGCGGCGCCACTTCGCCGTTACGCAGGATTTTACGGGTGTTTTTACAGGCGTCGTTGGTGCAGCCCATGTACTTGCCGAAACGCCCCATTTTCAGGTGCATCTCTGAACCGCACTTCTCGCACTCCACCACCGGGCCATCATAGCCTTTCAGGCGGAATTCGCCCTGCTCAATCTCGTACCCTTCACAGGCCGGGTTGTTACCGCAGACGTGCAGCTTGCGCTGGTTGTCGATCAGGTAGCTGTCCATCGCCGTGCCGCATTTCGGGCAGCGGCGGCGGGCGCGCAACGCGTTGGTTTCGGCATCTTCGCCTTCCAGCACGTTAAGCACTTCGGTTTCCGGCACCAGGTTAATGGTGGTTTTGCAGCGCTCTTTCGGTGACAGCGCATAGCCGGAGCAACCGAGGAACACGCCGGTGCTGGCGGTGCGGATCCCCATTTTACGGCCGCAGGTCGGGCAGTCGATGCTGGTCAGCACCATCTGGTTCGGGCGCATACCGCCCTCTTCCGGGTCCTGCTCAGCTTTGCCGAGCTGGTCACTAAAATCGCTGAAGAAGCCGTCCAGCACCGCTTTCCATTCCGCCTGATTGTTGGCGACCTGGTCGAGGTCATTTTCCATGCGTGCCGTGAAATCGTAGTTCATCAGCTCGCGGAAATTCTCTTCCAGCCGGTCAGTGACGATCTCACCCATCTTCTCGGCGTAGAAACGGCGGTTTTCCACCCGCACGTAACCCCGGTCCTGAATGGTGGAGATAATCGACGCATAGGTTGACGGGCGGCCGATGCCGCGTTTTTCCAGCTCTTTCACCAGCGAGGCTTCGCTGAAGCGCGCCGGCGGCTTGGTGAAGTGCTGGCTCGGCAACAGCTGTTGCAGGCTCAGTTCGGTACCGATCGCCACGTTCGGCAGCGTGCGGTCTTCATCATTTTTACGCAGCGCCGGCATCACGCGCGTCCAGCCGTCAAAGCGCAGGATGCGCCCCTTGGCGCGCAGCTGGTAATCCGCTGCCTGCACCGTCAGGGTGGTGGAATCATATTTGGCCGGGGTCATCTGGCAGGCAACAAACTGGCGCCAGATCAGCTGGTACAGCTTCTGCGCGTCCGCTTCCATGTCTTTCAGCTGCTCGGCCACCACCTGCACATCCGAAGGACGGATCGCTTCGTGCGCTTCCTGGGAGTTCTCTTTGCTGCTGTAGGTGTTCGGCTCTTTCGGCAGGTATTTGTCACCGAATTCGCTGCCGATGTAACCGCGCACCATGGTCAGGGCGTCCTGGCTCAGGTTGGTGGAGTCGGTACGCATGTAGGTGATGTGGCCCGCTTCATACAGGCGCTGCGCCATCATCATGGTTTTTTTCACGCCGAAGCCCAGACGGGTACTGGCCGCCTGTTGCAGCGTGGAAGTAATGAACGGGGCGCTGGGGCGGCTGCTGGTCGGCTTGTCTTCACGATCCAGCACCGTGTAGCGCGCTTTTTCCAGCAGCGCGACGGCGGCGTGGGTCTGTTCGCGGTTGACCGGTTTGAACGGCTTGTCATGGTGGTGGGTCACCTCCATGTTCAGCACGGTGTCGTCCTGGGTGTTCAGCTGGGCATGCAGCTCCCAGTACTCTTCCGGCACGAACGCCTTGATTTCGCGCTCACGCTCCACCACCAGCCGGACGGCCACCGACTGCACGCGGCCGGCGGACAGGCCGCGGGCGATTTTTTTCCACAACAGCGGGGAGACCATGTAGCCCACCACGCGGTCCATAAACCGGCGTGCCTGCTGGGCATTAACGCGGTCAATGTTCAGCTCGCCAGGCTGGTTAAACGCCTGCTTGATGGCGTTTTTGGTGATTTCGTTGAACACCACGCGGCTGAAGCGGCTGTCATCACCGCCGATCACTTCCCGCAGGTGCCAGGCAATGGCTTCCCCTTCGCGGTCAAGGTCGGTAGCGAGGTAGATGTGGTCGGCGTTTTCCGCCAGGGACTTCAGCTCCGCCACCACTTTCTCTTTGCCGGGCAGGATTTCATATTGCGCCTGCCAGCCGTGGTAAGGGTCAACCCCCATGCGGTTTACCAGTGCGGCTTTCTCATCCTTTTTGACTTTTTTCTTTGGTTTTTCTTCGGAAGATTCGGCGCTTTTTTTACTGGCTGACCCGCTGGTGGGTAAATCGCGGATATGACCGACGCTGGACTTCACCACGTAGTCATTGCCTAAATATTTATTAATCGTTTTGGCTTTTGCCGGGGACTCAACTATTACGAGAGCTTTTCCCATATTTATCTTTACCTAAATTAATTCTTCCGAAAAAGAAATTTTTATCTCGTTATGCCGCAGCAGTATGACTCTCTTTTTTATATTGCGGCAGTGAAGCAGGAGATCAAGGCATTTTTCATCATCGGGTTCCTGATTGGTCATCACTGACACAATCAGCCCGGTCCGCCTGCGGGGCTGGCCCCGGCACCTGCCGATTGCAACCACTTTTTTGATGCGCCTGACGGATGACCGGCACACAAAAAAGTCTGAAGCGTAAAGTAAATCTTCCACTTATCCGGCGAAAGGCCACACTCTACCTGATAAATATCGCCACGCAACCTAATTAGCATGGATCCTGCGTTTTCGCCAATGGTCTCTTTTGCACGCCATACCCTTGCGGGGTTTGCGGGTTTTCCGTTGGCGCACTACACTGGCGGCGGATAATCAGTTGCGGAGTCATCAGGATGAACAAAAATAGAACGGCCATCAGTAAAAACGCGTTACTGGATCTCGCCAATAATATTATCAAAACACATGAAGATTATTTGCACGGTATGGTTGCCACCGATGTGCGGCAAAATGGCGACGTGCTGGTTTTCAGCGGGGAGTTTTTCCTTGATCAGCAAGGGTTGCCAACGGCGAAAAGCACCGCGGTATTTAATATGTTTAAACACCTGGCCCATCAGTTATCTGATAAATATTATCTGGAAAATTAACCATTCGGTTAAAAGGGGCTGACGCCCCTTTTTCTTCTTTATAACACCGCTGTTTTGTTTATAACATTGGCTTCTGGCCCCGCTGCCACCAGCGCAGCAGCAGGCGGTCAGCACTTTCGGCGGCGCTGCCGGTAAAGCGGTCCATCAGGCGCTTGCGGCGGGTGTAACGAACGCTTATCACCTCGTGGTTTTCCATCTCCGCGATCAGCAGATCATCACTGGTGCCGATGGCGTCAATCAGCCCTTTTTCGCGGGCCTGCATCCCGAACCAGTGCTCGCCGGTGGCCACGCTGTCGATGTCCAGTGACGGGCGCTGCTGCTTGACGAACTCTTTGAACAGCAGGTGCGTTTCATTCAGGTCCTCGCGGAACTTCTCCCGCCCCTGCTCGGTGTTTTCACCAAACAGGGTCAGGGTGCGTTTGAACTCGCCGGCGGTGTGCAGCTCCACGTCGATGTCGTTTTTCTTCAGCAGCCGGTTGAAGTTAGGGATCTGGGCCACCACGCCTATCGAGCCAATCACCGCGAACGGTGCCGCGATGATGCGGTCCGCCACACAGGCCATCATGTAGCCGCCGCTGGCGGCCACTTTGTCCACCGCCACCGTCAGCCGGATACCGGCCTGGCGCAGGCGGGTCAGCTGCGAGGCTGCCAGCCCGTAGCCGTGCACCACCCCGCCGGGGCTTTCCAGGCGCAGCAGCACTTCATCCTGCGGCGTTGCCACCGCCAGAATGGCCGTGATCTCCTCACGCAGCGACGCCACTTCATGCGCGTCGATGCTGCCGCGGAAATCCAGCACGTAGAGGCAAGGTTTGCCGTGGCTGACGCCCTGCTTCGCATTGTGTTTTGCCTGTTTCGCCTCCGCTTTGCGCTCTTTTTTCAACGCTTTGGCGCGGGCCTTGCGCGCGGGCTCATCCAGGCGCGCCGCACGCATTTCCTGCTGCACCTCCCGGTACTGCTCCGAAAGATCGGTGAGTTGCAGTTCGCCGGGGCGCTGCGCTTTGCGCGCCCGCAGGCTGAAGATCAGCACCACCAGGGCGCCGATGGCCACCACCAGGGTGACGACTTTGGCCAGAAACAGCCCATACAGAGAGAGTAACTCCACGAATTTCCGCCTTTTTCCTGTCAGTAAACGTCCGGTTAACCAGTGTAAACATTTCCGGCGGCGGCGTCTTGCCGCAGGCTGCCGGACCGGGCAAAGAGTGTCGCACGGCCGCCGCGCCCACGCACGGTATGTTCCTGTTTTGTTACAAATAATAGGATGAAATTGCGGTTATTCATTGAAAAGTCGATCCATTTAAGGCATATAACGTGCAATATTCCTGAAATCACCCACGATTCGCGCCAGGGCTGCGTTGACGGTCGAGCCTGCTCCCGCCGTGCCCTGGTCTTTGTGACCGGCCCACGCCGCCGGCACCTTTGCCACGCGAGAGGACACCCCTGTGCACTACCATCCAAAGCGTAACCTGCTTGAAAACCGCCTGATTCTGGTCACCGGTGCCGGTGACGGCATCGGCCGTGAAGCCGCCCTGACCTACGCCCGCTTCGGCGCGAGCGTCATCCTGCTGGGCCGTACCGAAAGCAAACTGCTGGCCGTGCAACAACAGATCGCCCAGGCCGGGCTGAAACCGGCACGCGTCATCACCCTGGATCTGCTGACCGCCACCCCGGCCGATTGCCGCGCGGTGGCCGACACGCTGGCGCAACACCTGCCGCGCCTTGACGGCGTGCTGCACAATGCCGGGCTGCTGGGTGAAATCACCCCGATGGCGCAACAGGACAGCGAGATGTGGCATCAGGTAATGCAGGTCAACGTCAATGCCACCTTTATGCTGACCCAGGCGCTGCTGCCGCTGTTGCTGAAATCCCCCGGCGGCTCGCTGGTGTTTACCTCGTCCAGCGTTGGCCGCGAAGGGCGTGCGGGCTGGGGCGCGTATGCCGTCTCCAAGTTCGCCACCGAAGGCATGATGCAGGTGCTGGCGGAAGAGTATAAACACTCTACCCTGCGGGTGAACTGCATTAACCCCGGCGGCACCCGCACCACCATGCGCGCCTCGGCGTTCCCGCAGGAGGATGCCAACAAGCTGAAGACCCCGGCAGATATTATGCCGCTGTATCTCTACCTGATGGGCGATGACAGCCGCCGTAAAACCGGCATCAGTTTCGATGCGCAACCGGGCCGCAAGCCCGGCCCGGCGGAGTGATGCGATGAGCGACCGTCACCAGCAACGTCAACAGAAACTCAAAGAACAGGTGGATGCGCGCATTGCTGCCGCCCAGGAGACACGCGGCCTGTTAATGGTGTTCACCGGCAACGGCAAAGGCAAAACCACGGCCGCTTTCGGCACCGTGACCCGCGCAATTGGGCATGGGCTGCGCGCCGGGGTGATCCAGTTCATCAAGGGCGAATGGCCGAACGGCGAGCGCAACCTGCTGGAACCGCACGGCGTGGAATTTCAGGTGATGGCGACCGGCTTCACCTGGGAGACGCAGAACCGCGACACCGACACCGCTGCCTGCCAGGCGGTGTGGCAGCACGGCAAAAAAATGCTGGCTGATGAAACGCTCGACCTGGTGCTGCTGGATGAGCTGACTTACATGGTGAGTTACGGTTACCTGGATCTGGCGGAGCTGATGGCCGCGCTGGATGCCCGCCCGGCGCACCAGACGGTGATCATCACCGGGCGCGGCTGCCACCGTGACCTGCTGGAGAAGGCGGATACGGTGAGCGAACTGCGCCCGGTAAAACACGCCTTTGACGCCGGGATCATGGCGCAGAAAGGCATCGACTGGTAATCGTCAGCGCTGACTGGCCGTTAAAGCTGAATATTGCACTCTGCCAGCGTGGCCATGTCGTTGTGCATGGCGCAGGCAGCATCCACCAGCGTAAAGGCCAGCGCAGCCCCGCTGCCCTCACCGAGGCGCATTGAGAGGTCGAGATAGGGGCACAGTTGCAGATGCGCCAGCGCCAGCTGGCTGCCGCGTTCCGCCGACCTATGTGACGGAATCAGGTAGTCACGGGCCGCCGGGGCGATCAGGCAGGCCGCCAGCGCCGAGGCATAAGAGAGGTAGCCGTCCAGCACCACCGGGATGCCCGCCGCCGCTGCGCCGAGGATCGCCCCGCTCATTGCCGCCAGCTCAAAGCCACCGACGGCGGCCAGGATGGCGATGCCGTCCTGCGCGTCCGGCTGGTTGGTCGCCAGTGCGCGCTGCACTACCGCCACTTTGTGGCCCAGCTGCTCCGGCGGCAGGTTTGCGCCAAGGCCCACCACCTCTTCCGGCGGCTGGCCGGTCACGGCACATATCACTGCGGCGGCCGGGGTGGTATTGCCCATACCCAGCTCACCGACGCCCAGCAGATCCAGCCCCTGAGCCACCTGTGCTGCCACCCAGCGCACACTCCACAGGATAATCGCCTCTGCCTGCGCACGGCTCATGGCCGGCCCCACGGCGATGTTCGCGCTGCCCTGCCCCTGGTGGCAGTCAACGGCCCCGGCCACCGGGCCGCCGATGATGCCGGTGTCCACCAGCGTCACGCGGGCGCCGGCTGTTTTAGCCATCACATTGACCCCAGCCACCCCGCGCAGAATATTGTTTGCCTGAATCGCTGTGACGACCTGCGGTGACGGGGTGATCCCCTCCTGCCAGACGCCATGATCGGCGGCCATGACCACAATCTCTTTCTGCGGGAATTGCAGCGGCCGATCGCTGCCGCGGATACCGGCCAGCTGGATGGCCAGGGTTTCCAGGCGGCCGAGGCTGCCGGGCGGCTTGACCAGGGAGTCCAGCCGTTGCCGGGCGCGCGCCATCGCGGCGTTGTCCAGGGGGGCGATAGCGCCGGGGATGTCGTTGACCGATGTCATGTTAACTCTCCATGTGATGTCGCGGCAGCCATGCCGCCGCCGTTCATTTAATAGGTTCAGAAAGGGGGTAATGCGCCGCCGGGCGGGAATAGCCCCCTGCGGAAAAAGGGCTGCCCCGCCATCACGGGCGGCGTGGGCAGCCGGGGGATGACATCAGTGCCACATCAGTGCCAGCAGGAACACAATCTCAAACAGCTCATTACCGGCACCCAGCGTGTCACCGGTCTGGCCGCCGATCTTTTCCTGCACCGCACTGCGGAACATCAGCGCAAAAAACAGCGTGACGGCCACCGCAATCAGGCTCATGACGCCGCACAGCAGCGCCACGCCTGCCAGGGTGATAAGCAGGGTAAGCACGAAGCGGCGCGGGCAGATCTTGCCGATATAGAGGTTGCCCAGCCCATCCTCCCGCGCATAGTTCTGCCGGAACATCAGCAGCAACAGCGTACCGCGGCTCAGCAACGGGGTGGCGAGCAGCACCGGCAGCATGGCGTAGCCGCTGACGCTCATCTGGTAAATCGCCCCCACGCGGATCAGCAGCGTCAGGACCACCGCAGCGGCGCCATACGTGCCGATACGGCTGTCACGCATAATCTCCAGCGCCCGCGCCCGGCCGGAACGGGAAAACAGCCCGTCACAGCTGTCTGCCAGGCCGTTGAGGTGGAATGCCCCGGTCACCAGCACATTGGTGGTGACCGCCAGCATCGCGGCCATCAACGGCCCCAGCGCACTGGCCGTCAGCATATAGATGACGGTGCAGCACATCCCCACGATTAATCCGATAACCGGGAACCAGTAAACGCCGCGGGGATAGTCCTCCACACTCATCCGGGCTGAGGCGTTGGCCGGAACCGGAAGGCGGGTTAAAAATTGTAAGGTTGCCAAAAACACTTTCATAGCGAGCATCTGTCCATTGATGTTAATCCTAGCCTTTAATGTTGTACTCAATGCCGGTGACCCTGGGCGCGGCCCAGCGTGCATCCGGTAATATGCAGGCATTCCCTGCCGGCCTGATGGTTTCCCTCCTTTCCCGTGCCGCAGGGCATTCCCTGCCGGACGGGCATTGCTCACGGCTTGTTGTCATATGGCCAACCTGTCCGGCGGAGCCGGGTCAATGCGCGCACCACTCTATTTTGGTGGTTTATCCGATCACGGCCTAATAACCGTAACGGCATGATGAACAGGCAGAATGCCCGCCCCCGGCGCATTTCCTCCGGTGTCGCCGTTTATTAATATCACAGGTCTTACCACGGGTTAATCGCAATTGATTGAAATGAAATTCGTTTCTATTTCAGCACTGAATATCTTACTGAAATAATGTTACTTTTATATAATTTCATTGGCTAAAATTCAGAAAAATTCAAAAAAAAACCGCAGCCAGGGCTGCGGTTCAGGGAATACGGCGCGGAGAATTGATTAGCCGCGCTTATTGGTTGTGCTGCGACGGCCGGGGGCGACCTGGCTGTGGCGTTTCACTGCACGGCGGATCTGGTTAGCTTTTACGCGGCGGCGATCTTTTTCCACCGGCATTTTGCTGACGGTTTCCGGGTCCAGCTCCACCAGCTCACGCAGGTAGTTGATCTGCGGCAGATCCAGCTCTGTCCAGCCGCCGCGCGGCAGGCCTTTCGGCAGGGTCAGGTCACCGTAACGCACACGGATCAGGCGGCTGACCTGCACGCCCACCGCTTCCCACAGGCGGCGGACTTCGCGGTTGCGGCCTTCGGTCAGGGTCACGTTGTACCACTGGTTCAGCCCTTCGCCACCCTGGTAGGTGATGGTGCGGAACGCCGCCGGGCCATCTTCCAGCTGCACACCGCGGCTGAGCTGTTTGATTTTTTCATCATCCACCTGGCCGAACACACGCACGGCGTATTCACGCTCGACTTCACGGCTCGGGTGCATCAGGCGGTTTGCCAGCTCACCATCGGTGGTGAACAACAGCAGGCCGGAGGTGTTGACGTCAAGACGCCCTACTGCCACCCAGCGTGCGCCGCGCAGTTTCGGCAGGCGGTCAAACACCGTCGGGCGGCCTTCCGGATCGTTACGGGTACACAGCTCGCCTTCCGGCTTGTAGTACGCCAGCACGCGGCACACGGCTTCCGTGGATTCACTGATGGAAACCACGTGGCCATCCATACGGATTTTCATGCCTGCGGTCACTTCGACGCGATCGCCGAGCGTGGCGATTTTGCCGTCTACACTGACGCGGCCTGCCTGGATAATGGCTTCAATTTCGCGGCGGGAACCGTGGCCGGCCCGCGCCAGAACTTTCTGTAATTTCTCGCTCATTGAGCAACCTCTGTTGTCGCCTTCACAGGCGTCAGATAAACCGCAAAAGAGATTTCTGCGGCTCAGGAATGGGGCTTATAAGCAATCTTGATATAAATCAATCACTTATAAAAAGTTTAGCCGACTATTATACACAGTTACGCCCGCTTTGTATTCCCTATTATAGCGTGCGGAGAAGGTAAGGGGCGGCCGCAGCGGCCCTGATGTGGGAAAGGGAAACGTTAACTGAACAGCCACCAGAGCAGGCAGGCCCAGAACAGGCCACAGCCTGCCAGCATCGCCAGCCACACGGTGCGGCGCAGCCGGTTGCCGCCGGCTTGTTGTTTCGGTGCACGCATAAATCGTCTCAAGAGAAAATAAGGCTAATCTTATTGTGTAGAGATAAGCGCGGATAATCGTTTGAACCATTTAATAATATGAATGTAATAGCCCTGATTAATCATCTTAACGCGTTGAATTAACGGAACCCGTAATTCACACCTGATGAAATAGGATTAATTTTACTTAAGTCGCTTTAATAAAAATACGTAAGCCAAATTCAGGCTGAAAGATAAGAGAAAATAAAGCGGGAAACTGAGGCTGCGGGGTTTACAGGATTACAGGTGAGGTTGACCCGTTTAAGCAGCGGGTTTAGCGGGTTTAAAAAGCCTTTAGCGGATTTGAAAAGCCTTTAGCGGGTTTGAAAAAGCCTTTAGCAGGTTTGAAAAGCGTGCGGCCTAAAGGCGGGTGCAGGTCTATGCCCGGCCACGCTGAGGGGCCGGGCGGCGGAAATTAGCGGAACGGCGCCGGGTCGCCCGCCCCTTCGCGGATCACTTCCGGGGTGCTGTCAGTCAGGTCAACCACCGTGGTCGGCTGCTGGCCCAGGGAACCGCCGTGGATAATCAGATCCACCTGTTTGCCCAGCATGTCTTTGATTTCGTCCGGGTCGGATTCGGCAAAATCGTTGCCCGGCAGCATCAGCGTAGTGGACATCAGCGGCTCATGGAGCGCCTCCAGCAACGCCAGGGTAATCGGGTTGGACGGCACCCGCAGGCCGATGGTTTTGCGTTTTTCGCTCATCAACCGGCGCGGCACCTCTTTGGTGGCTTTCAGGATGAACGTGTAGTTACCCGGCGTGTTATTTTTAATCAGGCGAAACGCGCTGTTGTCCACGTAGGCGTAAGTGGAGAGCTCGCTCAAATCGCGGCACACCAGCGTAAAGTTGTGATTGCTGTCCAGCTGGCGGATGCGGCAGATGCGCTCCATCGCCGCTTTCTCCTCCAGCCGGCACCCGAGCGCATAACCGGAGTCCGTCGGGTAGACAATCACCCCGCCTTTTCGCAGCACATCCACCGTCTGGTTGATCAGGCGCTGTTGCGGGTTTTCGGGGTGAATATAGAAAAACTGACTCATCAGGTACCTCTTTTATCAGGGTTATCCCGGCGTCATGCCGGGCTTCCGGCTCGTCAGGCGGTGGGCCAGTCACGCCAGACCGGCTCCACGCCGCCCGGCAGCCAGAGCTTGCGGCCCAGCTCTATCCACGAGCAGGGCTGGTGGAAGTCCGATCCCTGCGACGCCAGCAGTTGATACTGCTGCGCGTACTGGGCCAGTTGCGTGCGTTCATTGGGGGCCTGCTGACACTGGGCCACTTCCATGGCGTCGCCCCCGTGCTCAGCAAAAAAGGCCAGCAGCCGCTTAAGCCATTTTGCTGACAGATCGTAACGGCCGGGGTGGGCGACCACCGCCTGACCGCCAGATTGATGAATAACATCAATAGCCTGTTCTATTGTACACCACTGAGGCGGAACGTAGCCGGTTTTCCCCTTGGCCAGGTATTTCTTGAACACCTGCGCGACGTTTTCGGCTTTGCCGGCCTCAATCAGGAAACGGGCAAAATGGCCGCGCGTCACGGCCCCGCCGTCCGCCAGCCGTAATGCGCCTTCCAGCGCACCGGGAATGTGCGCTTTCTCCAGACGGCGCGCCATCTCTTCTGCCCGCTGCTGACGGTAGAGCCGCTGCTGCGCCAGCAAGGCCTGCATCATTGGGTGCTGTGGGTCAATATTCAACCCGACGATGTGGATCTCATGGTTTTCCCACAGGGTGGAGATCTCCACCCCGTTTACCAGCCGCAGCGGCAACTGTTGCGCCGCTATGGCCTCCGCTGCTGCCGCCAGGCCGTCAACCGAGTCATGGTCTGTGATCGCCAGCACCCCGACGCGCATCTCCACGGCGCGCGCCACCAGCGCGGCGGGCGTCAGGAACCCGTCCGAGGCGGTGGTGTGGCTGTGGAGGTCGAACAGGGTAAAGGCGGTGGAAGTGGCTTCAGTCAACATGGTCATCCTGCAAAAAACGTGAATCCCCGGTGGGGCAGTGGCGGCACGTTACCCCATAGTGGCGGGCGGATGCCAGCCCTATGTCATCTTCATCATTTTTATCATTTCACGTTAACCCCCGGAAATGAGGGTTGACTTTCCTCCGACGAACCAGTTAACTAGTACACAAGTTCACGACAACCTGGTGCCTGATGATGAAAACCGTGCTGATTACCCTTCTTGTTCGTTGGTGGCGCTCCTCCCTTTTGCGGGCGGTGTAATCACGCATACGGTCATCAGACCTTGCAGATACCCAGAAGCCCGCCGAGTGCGGGCTTTTTTGTGGATAAAAATAACGACGTGGAAGCAAACATGAACACAACCCAACCTACCCTGACGCTGCTGAGCATGACCGGTTGCTACCGGGATGACCCGACCGCCATCTTCAACCAGCTGTGCGGCGCACGCCCGGCCACGCTGCTGCTGGAATCCGCCGAGATCACCAGCAAGCAGAACCTGAAAAGCCTGCTGATTGTCGACAGCGCCCTGCGCATCACCGCGCTGGGCCGCACCGTCAGCCTCCAGGCCCTCACCGCCAACGGTGCCTCGCTGCTGCCGCTGCTGGATGCGGCGCTGCCGCCGGAGGTCGCTAACCACGTGCGCCCCAACGGCCGCGAGCTGACATTCCCGGCCATCGACCCGATGCAGGATGAGGACGCGCGCCTCTGTTCACTGTCCGTGTTTGATGCATTGCGCCGCATCCTGACGTTGGTGGCCTGCCCGGCTGATGAGCGTGAGGCGATGTTCCTCGGCGGCCTGTTCGCCTACGATCTGGTGGCCGGGTTTGAAGACCTGCCGCCGCTGCGCGCTGACCAGCGCTGCCCCGATTTCTGCTTCTACCTGGCGGAGACGCTGCTGGTGCTCGACCACCAGCACCGCACCAGCCGCCTGCAAGCCAGCGTGTTTACCCCGTCTGCCGGTGAGGAACAGCGCCTGCAACAACGGCTGGAACAGTTGCAACAGCAGTTGCAGCAGCCCGCGCGCCCGATCCCGTACCAGGCGGTGCAGGACATGGCGCTGAGCTGCAACCAGAGCGACGCCGAATACGGCGCGGTGGTCAGCGGGTTACAACAGGCGATCCGCGCCGGGGAGATTTTCCAGGTGGTGCCGTCGCGCCGCTTCTCCCTGCCCTGCCCGTCACCACTGGCCGCCTACCAGACGCTGAAAGAGAACAACCCCAGCCCCTATATGTTCTTTATGCAGGACAACGATTTCCAGCTGTTCGGCGCCTCGCCGGAAAGCGCCCTGAAGTATGAGGCCGACAGCCGCCAGATTGAGATCTACCCGATTGCCGGCACCCGCCCGCGCGGCCGCCATGCCGACGGCTCGCTGGACCGTGACCTCGACAGCCGGATTGAGCTGGAGATGCGCACTGACCACAAAGAGCTGGCCGAACATCTGATGCTGGTGGATCTGGCGCGCAACGACCTGGCGCGCATCTGCGAGCCGGGCAGCCGCTACGTCGCTGACCTCACCAAAGTTGACCGCTACTCGTTCGTGATGCACCTGGTGTCCCGCGTGGTCGGCACCCTGCGCCACGATCTTGATGTGCTGCACGCCTATCAGGCCTGCATGAACATGGGCACCCTGAGCGGCGCACCGAAAGTGCGCGCCATGCAACTGATTGCCGCCTCCGAAGGCAGCCGCCGCGGCAGTTACGGCGGGGCCGTGGGGTACTTCACCGCCCACGGAGACCTCGATACCTGCATCGTGATCCGCTCTGCGTATGTGGAAGACGGCATCGCCACCGTGCAGGCCGGGGCCGGCGTGGTGCTGGACTCCATTCCGCAGGCGGAAGCGGACGAAACCCGCAACAAAGCCCGCGCCGTGCTGCGCGCCATTGCTACCGCACACCATGCCGGGGAGGTGTTCTGATGGCTGATATCCTGCTGCTCGATAATATCGATTCCTTTACCTACAACCTGGTGGACCAGCTGCGCACCTTCGGCCACCGGGTGGTCATCTACCGCAACCAGATCCCGGCGGACACCATCATCGCCAGGCTGAAAGAGATGGAGCAGCCGATCCTGATGCTCTCCCCCGGCCCCGGCACCCCGGCAAAGGCGGGCTGTATGCCGGAACTGCTGCAACGGCTGCGCGGCCAGTTGCCGGTGATTGGCATCTGCCTCGGCCATCAGGCAATTGTGGAAGCCTACGGCGGCCACGTCGGCCAGGCGGGTGAAATCCTGCACGGCAAGGCCTCCCCGGTTGAACATGACAACCAGGCGATGTTTGCCGGGCTGCCGAACCCGCTGCCGGTGGCGCGTTACCATTCGCTGGTCGGCAGTGATATTCCGGCCGGGCTGGTGGTGAACGCCCATTTCAACGGCATGGTGATGGCCGTCCGCCACGACGCCGATCGCGTCTGCGGCCTGCAGTTCCACCCGGAATCCATCCTGACCTCACAGGGCGCGCGTCTGCTGGAGCAGACCCTGGCCTGGGCGCTGGCTTAAGACAAGGAGACAGATCATGACAACGTCACATGACCACCACGCCGCCATCCTCGAGCAGCTCTACCGTGCCGAGCCGATGAGCCAGGCACAGAGCCGCCGGCTGTTTACCGCCATTATTCACGGCGAGCTGGAGCCGTCCCAACTGGCAGCGGCGCTGATCAGCATGAAAGTGCGCGGCGAGCGCCCGGAAGAGATTGCCGGGGCGGCGCAGGCGCTGCTGGCTGATGCGCAGCCTTTCCCGCGCCCCGACTATCCGTTTGCCGATATCGTCGGCACCGGCGGCGACGGCAGCAACAGCATTAACATCTCCACCGCCAGCGCCTTTGTGGCCGCGGCGTGCGGGGTGCGGGTCGCCAAACACGGCAACCGCAGCGTCTCCAGCCGGTCCGGTTCGTCCGACCTGCTGGCGGCATTCGGCATCCGCCTGGATTTACCGGCTGACGAAGCGCGTCAGGCGCTGGACGACCTCGGCGTCTGCTTCCTGTTTGCGCCGCAGTACCACACCGGCTTCCGCCACGCGATGCCGGTACGCCAGCAGCTGAAAACCCGCACGCTGTTTAATGTGCTGGGGCCGCTGATTAACCCGGCGCGCCCGCCGCTGGCGCTGATTGGCGTCTACAGCCCGGAGCTGGTGCTGCCGATTGCCGAAACCCTGCGTACGCTGGGCTACCAGCGCGCGGCGGTGGTGCACGGCGGCGGTATGGATGAGGTGGCGATCCACGCACCGACCCAGGTGGCAGAGCTGAACCAGGGCCGCGTCACCACCTATCAGCTGACCCCGGCTGACCTCGGGTTGCAAAGTTACCCGGTGGAGGCGCTGCTGGGCGGTACGCCGGAAGAAAACCGTGACATTCTGGCACGCTTGTTACAAGGTAAAGGTGAACCCGCCCATGAGGCCGCGGTGGCCGCTAATGTCGCGCTTTTACTGAAGCTTTTCGGGCAAGAAGACCTAAAACAGAATGCGCAGCAGGCGCTCGCGGTGATCCGCAGCGGCGACGCTTACCAGCGTGTCAGCGCATTGGCAGCAAGAGGATAAGTGATGCAGGAAACCGTGCTCCACCGGATCGTTCGTGACAAGGCAGTTTGGGTCGCGGCGCGTAAAGAACAGCAGCCGCTGGCCGATTTTGAACACCTGCTCGGCCCCAGCCAGCGCAGCTTTTACCACGCCCTTCAGGGCGCCCGCACCGCCTTTATCCTGGAATGCAAAAAGGCGTCGCCCTCCAGGGGGCTTATCCGGGAAGATTTTAACCCGGCCGAGATTGCCGGGATTTACAGTGACTATGCTTCGGCCATTTCAGTGCTGACTGACGAGAAATATTTCCAGGGCAGTTTTGATTTCCTGCCGCAGGTCAGCGCTGCCGTCACCCAGCCGGTGCTGTGTAAAGATTTCATCATCGACCCGTACCAGATCTACCTGGCGCGCCACTATCAGGCCGATGCCGTGCTGCTGATGCTCTCCGTGCTGGACGATGAACAGTACCGCCAACTGGCTGCAGTGGCCCACAGCCTGAACATGGGCGTGCTGACCGAGGTGATCAGTGACGAAGAAGCGGCGCGCGCGCTGCGTTTGGGCGCGAAAGTGGTCGGCATCAACAACCGTGACCTGCGCGACCTGAGCATCGACCTTGACCGCACCCGCCGCCTGGCCCCGCTTCTGCCGGGTGTGACGGTGATCAGCGAGTCAGGCATCAACACCTACGCCCAGATCCGCGAGCTGAGCCGCTTTGCCAACGGCTTCCTGATTGGCAGCGCGCTGATGGCGGAGCCGGATCTGGCGGCGGCCGTACGCCGTGTGATGCTGGGTGAGAATAAAGTCTGCGGCCTGACCCGGCCGGAAGATGCCCAGGCGGCCCATCAGGCCGGCGCGGCCTTCGGCGGGCTGATTTTTGTCGCCCGCTCACCGCGTTGCATCTCGCCGGAACAGGCGCGGCAGGTGATGGCGGGTGCGCCGCTGAAGTATGTCGGCGTGTTCAGCGACCAGCCGGCTGACGAGGTGGCGCAGACCGCCGCCACGCTCGGCCTGCATGCGGTGCAGTTGCACGGGCAGGAGGATCAGGCGTACATCGGCCGCCTGCGCGCTTTACTGCCGGATACCTGCCAAATCTGGAAAGCGCTGAGCGTGCGCGACCAGATGCCCGCCCGTGACCTGAACCAGGTGGACCGCTATGTGCTGGACAACGGCAACGGCGGCAGCGGCCAACGCTTTGACTGGCGGGTGCTGGCCGGGCAGCCGCTGGAAAATGTGCTGCTGGCCGGTGGGCTGGGCGCAGACAACTGCGTGCAGGCCGCCCAGCTCGGCTGTGCCGGGCTGGATTTCAACTCCGGCGTGGAGTCTGCCCCCGGCATTAAAGACCCTGCGAAACTGATCGCCGTATTCCAGACGCTGCGCGCCTACTGAGGCGCGCCGTCAGACCGTTTTCATACACAGGACAGCGAAGAATGACATTACTTAACCCCTACTTTGGTGAGTTCGGCGGGATGTATGTGCCGCAGATTCTGATGCCCGCACTGAAACAGCTGGAAGAGGCGTTTGTCAGCGCCCAGCGCGACCCGGCTTTTCAGGCTGAATTTTTTGACCTGCTGAAAAACTACGCCGGCCGCCCGACCGCCCTGACGCTGTGCCGCAACCTGACGGCCGGTACCCGTACCACGCTCTACCTGAAGCGTGAGGATCTGCTGCATGGCGGCGCGCACAAAACCAACCAGGTACTGGGCCAGGCCTTGCTGGCGAAGCGGATGGGCAAAACCGAAATCATTGCCGAAACCGGTGCCGGGCAGCACGGCGTGGCGTCGGCACTGGCGTCCGCCCTGCTTGGCCTGAAGTGCCGCATCTATATGGGTGCGAAAGATATTGCCCGCCAGTCCCCCAATGTGTTCCGGATGCGGCTGATGGGCGCGGAGGTGATCCCGGTGCACAGCGGTTCGTCCACGCTGAAAGATGCCTGCAATGAGGCGCTGCGCGACTGGTCTGCCAGCTATGAGAATGCCCACTATATGCTGGGCACCGCCGCCGGGCCGCACCCCTACCCGACCATTGTGCGTGAGTTCCAGCGGATGATCGGCGAAGAGACCAAGGCGCAGGTGCTGGAAAAAGAGGGCCGCCTGCCGGATGCGGTGCTGGCCTGTGTGGGCGGCGGCTCCAATGCCATCGGCATGTTTGCCGACTTCATCGAAGAGGAATCGGTGGCGCTGATAGGCGTAGAGCCGGGCGGGCTGGGCATTGAGTCCGGCCAGCATGGCGCACCGCTCAAGCATGGCCACGTCGGCATCTATTTCGGCATGAAAGCGCCGATGATGCAGACTGAAGAGGGGCAGATTGAGGAGTCTTATTCTATCTCCGCCGGGCTGGATTTCCCGTCCGTCGGCCCGCAGCACGCCTACCTGAACAGCATCGGCCGCGCCGAGTATGTCTCGATTACCGATGAGGAGGCGCTGGACGCCTTCAAGGCGCTCTGCCGCAGCGAGGGAATTATCCCGGCGCTGGAGTCCTCCCATGCGCTGGCCCATGCGCTGAAAATGATTAAAGAGAACCCGGAGAAAGAGCAACTGCTGGTGGTGAACCTCTCCGGCCGCGGCGACAAGGATATTTTCACGGTCCATGACATTCTGAAAGCACGGGGAGAGATTTGATGGAACGCTATCAGCAACGTTTTGCGGCGCTGGCCGCCCGCCGGGAAGGCGCGTTTGTGCCCTTCGTGACCCTTGGCGACCCGAACCCGGAACTCTCGCTGGCGATTATCGACACGCTGGTGGAAGCCGGGGCCGATGCGCTGGAACTGGGCATCCCGTTCTCTGACCCGCTGGCGGATGGCCCGACGATCCAGAATGCCGCCCTGCGCGCCTTTGCCGCCGGGGTGACGCCGACCCGCTGCTTTGAGATGCTGGCGGCGATCCGCGAAAAGCACCCGGACATCCCGATTGGCCTGCTGATGTACGCCAACCTGGTGTTCCACAAAGGGATTGATGCTTTCTACCAGCGCTGCGCCGAGGTGGGCGTGGATTCGGTGCTGGTGGCGGATGTGCCGATCGAGGAGTCCGCGCCGTTCCGCGCGGCCGCCCTGCGCCACAACATCGCGCCGATCTTTATCTGCCCGCCGAATGCCGATGATGACCTGCTGCGCGAGGTGGCTGCCCACGGCCGCGGTTACACCTACCTGCTGTCACGCGCCGGGGTGACCGGCACCGAGCAGCGCGCCCAGTTGCCGCTTGGGCACCTGATCGACAAGCTGACCGAATACCAGGCCGCGCCGCCGTTGCAGGGCTTCGGCATCTCCGAGCCGTCACAGGTGCGGGACGCGCTGAATGCCGGGGCCGCCGGGGCGATCTCCGGCTCTGCCATCGTACGCATCATCGAGCAGTACCATGAGCAGCCGGAGGAGATGCTGCGCCGTTTGGCCACCTTCGTCACTGACATGAAAGCCGCTACCCGCGCCTGATCCCCCACGCCTTACCGTTTCGTGCGGTAAGGCGTTATTTGTGCTGCTTATTTCCCCGCTGGATTTGTCTAACCCTCATCTATGCACCAAACTGATTGAACCTGCGCCCGTAACGGCCGATTGGCTGTGGCAAAGGATGATTCCTTTATTTGGCATGGAGAGTGGACATGAAGATAGTCAAAGCCTTATCTGCACTGTGTATGGCGCTGATGGTTGCGCTGACCTTGTCTGCCTGCGCACCGACGGCAAAATCGGAAGGCACCGGCGGTTACCTGGATGACACGGTCATCACTACCAAGGTGAAATCTGCCCTGCTGGCGGATGACACCCTGAAATCGACCGAGATCAATGTCGAAACCTTTAAAGGCCGGGTGCAGTTGAGCGGCTTCGTCAGCTCGATGGCCGACGCCAGCCGCGCCGTTCAGGTGACGCGTAAAGTGACCGGTGTACGCTCGGTAGAGAACGCGATGCAGATCAAATAGCCGTTTTGCCGTAAAGAAACAGAAAAGGCGCACCCCGGTGCGCCTTTTTCTGCCTGATGAAACGCGGCCTCTCAGAAGCGGTAACCGGCACCAAACATAAAGACCCACGGGTCGATGCGGGTGTCGATACTCTGGTGGGCATCCCCGGCATTGAAGCGCGCCTTGGTTTCAATATTCATCCACCAGACCGACATGTTCAGCAGCCAGTGCTCATTGAGGTTATAGTCCAGCCCCGCCTGCCCGGCGATGCCCCACGAATCTTTCAGGCTGAGGTCGCTGAGGCCCGCCGCTTTGCCGGTGTCGTTGAATTTCTCGTCAAAGAAGGTGGTGTAGTTCACCCCGACGCCCAGGTAGGGGCGCAGCGCGTCCTGTTTGCTGCCGAAATAGTATTGCGCCATCAAGGTCGGCGGCAGTTGCTTGACTTCGGCAAGGGTGCCGGTGGATTGCAGGCCAATTTTATGTTTGAACGGCGTGGCCGCCAGCAACTCAACGCCGATGTTGTCGGTCACCAGGTAGCTGAAGGTCAGCCCCAGTTGGGTGTTGTTATCCACATCGAAAGGGCCAAGCCCCAGCACATTGTCTGACCCTTCCGTTGGCCGCACCGTGGCGGTTCCGGCGCGCACGATGAAATCCCCTGCCTGATGCGCCGACGCGATGGCCGGCAGTGCCGCTGCCGCCAGCAAAACCCAGGATGCCTTGTTCATTCTCCTCTCCTTTGCCTGAATATATTTCCGTGAGAAATGTTTATGGTTTTTACATTCATATTTCGTATAGGCGCGCATCATTGCATTGAAAAGATGAGGATTCCATCCCGATCAATTTACCCGGATACATTAAAAAGCAATGAATTGATCCAGATCAAAAACACCTGTTTTTATCGGCGCTTTTTCCGGCCTGAAATTTCTGTTGCCAAAAAACGGGGCCGTGAGTAACGTGCTCTTTCCCCGTGTTTTTGGTTCGAAACCGTAAGGAGTCGGTGGGTAATCAAGATGAGCGAATCCCTTAATCCCTGCGTTAGCTGTGGCGCGTGCTGCGCCTATTTCCGTGTCTCCTTTTATTGGGCCGAAGCCGAAGACGGCGGCGGGCTGGTACCGGTTGACCGCACGGAACCTCTCACCCCGTTTCTCCGCTGTATGCAAGGCACCAACAGTAAATCGCCGCGCTGCACGGCCCTTGAGGGCGAGATAGGCCAGTCAGTCTCCTGTTCCATTTACCTTAACCGGCCCACCCCGTGCCGGGAGTTTGATCAGTCTGGTGAAAACGGTGTCGCCAATGAGGCGTGCGACCGGGCGCGGGCGCGCTATGGCCTGCCGCCGCTCCCGGTGGTGCCGGTCAGCCTGCTGCCGGCGGCAATGCCGGATGCGGGGTGCCACACAGCCACGTAACAGGTTACAATCAGTGTCTTATTGTGATTTTGATTGTTGCCAAGGAGTTTCCATGCCCATCACGGCCAGTACGTTGTACCGTGACAGTTTCAACTTTATGCGTAACCAGCTGGCCAGTATCCTGCTGCTGGCGCTGCTGACCGCATTTATTACCGTGCTGCTGAACCAGGCCTTTATCCCGGATGCCGACCAGCTCAACATTCTGGCCAACGCGGAGAGTGACCTGGCCTCGACGGCCGGAATGGGGCTGCAGGAGATTATCCAGCAGATGACACCGGAGCAGCAGATCGTATTGCTGAAGGTGTCTGCGGCGGCGACCTTCTCCGCGCTGGTGGGCAATGTGCTGCTGGCGGGCGGGATGCTGACGCTGATCCGGCTGGTGTCTGAACGTCAGCCCACCAGCGCGCTGCGGGCCATTGGGGCCTCGGCCCCGATTCTGCCGCGTATGCTGCTGCTGATGTTCATCTGTACCCTGCTGATTCAGCTGGGCATGATGCTGTTTATCCTGCCGGGTGTGCTGATTGCGATTGCGGTGTCACTGGCCCCGGTGATTGTTGCCAGTGAGCGGGTCGGCGTAATGGGCGCGTTGCGCCTCAGTGCGCGGCTGGCTTACGCCAACATCCGTCTGGTTGTCCCGGCGATGATGCTGTGGCTGGCGGCCAAATTGCTGCTGCTGTTTCTGGTCAGCCACCTCACGGCCCTGACCCCGACGGTGGCAACCGTGGTGCTGACGGCGCTGAGCAACGTGGTCTCGGCCATGCTGCTTGTCTACCTGTTCCGTCTCTATATGCTGTTACGCAAGTAACCAGGATGGAATGGCAAGGGCACCTGCGGGTGCCCTTTTTTCTGCCTGCCCGGCACCGTTTGCGCGCCCGGCCGGTGGTACACACGCCCCGCTGAATCCGGTATAGTCGGCCAATCGGTTTAACATGGAATAATGTATGAAGCAGTTTCTGGATTTTCTTCCACTGGTTGTGTTTTTTGTGGTTTACAAGCTGTATGACATTTACGCCGCCTCCGGCGCATTGATCGCGGCGACCGCGCTGGCACTGGTTTTCACCTGGGTGAAATACCGTAAAGTTGAAAAAATGACGCTGATCACCTTCGCGATGGTGGCGGTGTTCGGCACGCTGACGCTGGTCTTCCATGACGATCTGTTTATCAAATGGAAAGTCACGGTGATTTATGGGCTGTTTGCCCTGGCGCTGCTGATAAGCCAGTGGGTGCTGCGCAAGCCGCTGATCCAGCGGATGCTGGGGAAAGAGCTGACGTTGCCGGACAGCGTCTGGAACCGGCTCAACAGTGCCTGGGCGCTGTTCTTCCTGCTGTGTGGCCTGGCTAACATCTATGTGGCGTTCTGGCTGCCGCAGAGCGTCTGGGTGAATTTCAAGGTGTTTGGCCTGACGGCGCTGACGCTGGTGTTTACCCTGCTGAGCGGCCTCTATATCTACCGCCATATGCCGGATGACCAGAAACACCCGCAAGAGCCTAAAAAATAAGTGGCCTGCCCCTGCCGGTCCGGCAGGGATTTACTTTCTTAGTGTGAAGCAATCCCATGAGTGAAAAACAGAGTTTACCCAACGGCGAGCTGGTGCTGCGTACGCTGGCGATGCCGGCAGACACCAACGCCAACGGCGATATTTTCGGCGGCTGGCTGATGGCGCAGATGGACATGGGCGGCGCGATCCAGGCCAAAGAGATCGCCGAAGGCCGGGTCGTCACGGTGCGCGTGGACGGCATGACCTTCCTGAAGCCGGTGGCAGTGGGTGATGTGGTGTGCTGCTATGCGCGCTGTATCCGTACCGGGCGCAGCTCGATGACCATCAATGTGGAAGTGTGGGTGAAGAAGGTGTCGTCTGAGCCATTGGGCCAGCGCTACCGCGCCACCGAGGCGGTGTTTACCTACGTGGCGGTGGACGATCAGGGCAAGTCCCGCCAGTTGCCCGCCGGGAAGGATAATTTCCGCGTCGGCAGCGACAGCTGACCGGTTCCAGCTCTGAGCCCCATCAAAAAGCCACGGCCTGCGCCGTGGCTTTTTTTCGTTTACTGGATGCTGCTGCCGCCATTGATTTTAAACACAATGGTTACCACCAGATCTTTACCGGGCTTCGCTTCGTAACGCCATTTGCGCATCGCCTGTTTGACTTCGCGCTCAAACATGTTGCGCGGCTCCGCAGACAAGATGCGCACGTTACCGACGCTGCCGTCACTCTCCACATCAAACTGGACTTTAACCCGCCCTTCCAGCCGCAGCGCAAACGCACGTTGGGGGTAAGTCGGCTGGCCGCGCTGCAAGGGACGCGGCCCCTGGGCCACTGTTGGCTGCGCGGCCGCGGCCGGGGCTGATTTTGCCGGTGACGGCGTGTTGGCCGTCTGCTTAAACGGGGAAGCGTCCGGTTTTTCCTGCCGCTCTGCGGGTTTCACCACCTCTTTTGGCCGTGGTTTCGGTTTTGGTTTTTCAACCTTTTTCTCAACCGGTTTTGGCTTCGGCTTCTCAATGGTCACCGCTTTCGGCGGGGGCGGCGGCTCAGGTTCCGGCTCCGGCTCTGCTTGCGGTTCCGGCGGTGCAGGCTCCGGTTCCACCGGCGGCGGCGGCTCCACGGCTTTCGGCGGCGCAAAATCCGCCGGGTTCACCATCGTGACGCTGATCGGTGCTTCCTGCTTAGGCGGCAAGGTGACCTCCTGATTAAAGGAGGCGTAAAGCAAACCGCCCACCACGGCACTATGCAATCCAACCGAGAGCACAACCGGGAGCGATATCCTGCGGGCAAATGAGAAGGTTTTTGGCGGCATAATGATTCATTTTCCTCTGAAGCCGCAAGTTTAAATGCAAATAGCAATCATATTCAATAAGCAGCAGGAAACTCTTCTGCCTTACGTCGCTAAAAAAACGATAAATCTTATTTTTTCAGCAAGTTATTAACAGAAGAGGAAAATTAACCCTACAGAAGTTACGTTCTGTTAACGTGAGCCGGCTGCCCTGGCGCGGCAGAGCGCACGTTAATCCCTTCCCGCCGCCCCCGATTTTCAGCTATGGTAGAACCCTGTGCAGCTTAATGATTTGAAAGGTGAAATATGCTCTATCTGTTCTATTGCGAAGATCATCCTGACACGCTGGCCAAACGCCAGGTTGCCCGGCCGGAACATCTGGCACGTTTACAGGCCTTGCATGATGCCGGGCGCCTGATTGTTGCCGGGCCGCATCCGGCCATCGACAGCAACGATCCGGGCGAGGCCGGGTTCAGCGGTTCCACGATTATTGCGGAATTTGATTCGCTGTCTGACGCGCAGGCCTGGGCCGATGCCGAGCCTTATCTTGCCGCCGGGATTTATAAGTCAGTGGTGGTGAAGCCGTTCCGCCGCACCTTTTAAGCAGGCGGGCCTGTTTCACGCAGCCTGGCCCTGAAAGCAAAACAGTCCCGTCAGGGACTGTTGTTTTCTCAGTAATTCACCGCATTAAGCACCATGCGACGCAGCAGCTGATGGTGGTTTACCGCACGGATCCGGTAGATGTGCCGGTAGCGACGCGATTGCGCCTCCAGCCAACGGCTGCGGCGGCGTTGCTGTTGACGCAGCATCCGCCAGCGTCCCACTTCATTTCTGGTGCGTTTCATGACAATAATTTCTCAGTTCTGGGGTGACAGGGGCATTATAGGGATTTCATTTTGTGATCCAAGTCTAAAAATGCTGCGCTAATTCCCTGCTTTTTCTCAGTCTTTTCCCGCAGCCCCCGGCATACGCGGCGTGACGCCCACCGTGCCCGGAGGTCTGATCACTTTGCGCCGCTTTATGTGGGACAAAAGGTTTCACCTTTCGTTAACTCTGCGTAAACTCAGTAAAACGGCTTGCGAACAGGATTTTTCGCCCTTATGACAACATTTTATACAGTGATCAGTTGGCTGATGGTATTTGGCTATTGGTTACTGATTGCCGGGATCACCCTGCGGATTTTGATGAAACGCCGGGCAGTGCCGTCGGCCATGGCCTGGCTGCTGATTATCTACATCCTGCCGCTGGTAGGGATTGTGGCGTATCTCTCCTTCGGGGAGCTGCACCTGGGGAAACGCCGCGCAGAACGGGCCAAGGCGATGTGGCCCGCCACGGCCCGCTGGCTGAGTGAACTGAAACAATCCAAGGATATTTTTGCCACGGAGCACAGTGAAGTGGCCCTGCCGCTGTTTCAGCTGTGCGAGCGCCGCCAGGGCGTGCCGGGGGTGAAAGGCAACCAGTTGCAGCTGTTGACCACCTGTGATGACACCCTGAAATCGCTGATCCGCGACATTGAACTGGCGCGCCATAATATTGAGATGGTGTTTTACATCTGGCAGCCGGGCGGACTGGTGGATCAGGTAGCGGAATCGCTGATGGCGGCGGCCCGCCGCGGCATCCATTGCCGGTTGATGCTCGACTCGGCCGGCAGCCTGCAATTTTTCCGCAGCCCCTACCCGGCCATGATGCGCAATGCCGGCATCGAAGTAGTGGAAGCGCTGAAAGTGAACCTGTTCCGTGTGTTCCTGCGCCGCATGGACCTGCGCCAGCACCGTAAAGTGGTGTTGATCGATAACTATGTGGCTTACACCGGCAGCATGAATATGGTGGACCCGCGCTACTTCAAGCAGGATTCAGGCGTCGGCCAGTGGATTGACCTGATGGCACGCATGGAGGGGCCGGTCGCCACAACGATGGGCATCGTCTACTCCTGTGACTGGGAGATCGAAACCGGCAAGCGTATTCTGCCGCCGGAGCCGGAATCGACCATTATGCCGTTTGAGCAGGAGAGCGGGCACACTATCCAGGTGATCGCCTCCGGCCCCGGTTTCCCTGAGGAGATGATCCATCAGGCGCTGCTGACGGCAGCCTATTCCGCACGTGAACAGCTGATCATGACCACGCCCTATTTCGTGCCGAGTGACGATTTGCTGCATGCCATCTGTACCGCCGCCCAGCGCGGGGTGGAAGTCAGCATCATTGTGCCGCGCAAGAATGACTCCATGCTGGTGGATTGGGCCAGCCGGGCCTTCTTCAATGAGTTACTGGAAGCGGGCGTCAATATCTATCAGTTTGAGGGCGGGCTGCTGCACACCAAGAGCGTGCTGGTGGATGGCCAGCTGAGCCTGGTGGGCACCGTCAACCTGGATATGCGCAGTTTGTGGCTTAACTTTGAGATTACGCTGGTCATCGATGATGATGGTTTTGGGGCCGATCTGGCCAGGGTGCAGGAAGATTACATCGCGCGCTCGACCTTGTTAAATGGCAAAAAATGGCTGAACCGGCCACTGTGGCACCGGATCGTTGAGCGGTTGTTTTACTTTTTCAGCCCGCTGCTGTAAAAAACGGGGCGCCGGCCAGGCAGGCCGGCGTGCCGCCAGAATAATGGCCGGCAGAGAGAAAAAGGTTTTAAAAAGGAGTGCGGCGGCTCATGCTATGCTGCACGTTCCCCCACTTTGTTAATGGGATTCTCTATGGATCTGAATAACCGCCTGACGGAAGATGAAACGCTGGAACAGGCCTACGATATTTTTCTGGAGCTGGCGACCGAGAACCTGGATCCTGCGGATGTGCTGCTGTTCAATCTTCAGTTCGAAGAACGCGGTGGCGCAGAGCTGTACGACCCGGCTGAAGACTGGAACGAACATGTTGATCTCGATCTGAACCCGGACTTTTTTGCCGAGGTGGTGATTGGCCTGGCCGATGCCGATGGTGAGCCGATCAATGATGTGTTCGCCCGCGTATTGATCTGCCGCGAAAAAGATCACAAGTTCTGCCACATCCTCTGGAAAGAGTAACGGCCCTGACTCCGTGCGGCAGGCGTCAGCCTGCCCCCTGCGGATGTTCCTGGCTGTTTGCGGTTGCCTGAGCTTTCTCCTGGCGGCTGCGCTTATTTCTCTGTTTCCCCTTGCCGCTGTTGCCTTAACCCTTGCTGTTGCCTTAACCCTCGCTGTGCTGACGTTTCCGCTGTGACCTGACGGTCCGTATGCCCTCACCCTCTGCGCCTGCCCGTTCCACCCTGTAAGACATTGCGATGCTGAGTTTGTCACAGTTGCCGGAGAGTATGACGGGGGTCTATATAGTATGTTGTAACTACAAGAGGCGTGACGTCCCCTGACAGCGTATTCACGGCTAAACGGGCCGGAGGGTGAAGCCGGAAGACGCAGGACATAAAAAAACACCGCGCAACCGGCGCGGTGTCTGAGCTTCACGGCAACACGGGGGGTTACAGAGGGTCAACTTTCAGGCAGGAAACCGCGTGGCGGAAACTGCCTTCCAGCAGCGGCCGGGTCTGCGCGCATTCCGGCCCGGCAATCGGGCAACGGGTACGGAAGACACACCCCGAAGGCGGGTTAATCGGTGACGGCAAATCCCCTTCCAGCAATTGGACAACCTTCAGTTTCTCTTTGTCCGGGTCAGGGATCGGCACTGCCGACATCAATGCGCGGGTATAAGGATGCTGTGGGTTATGGTACACCTCATCATAAGTGCCCAGCTCCACCGCATGCCCCAGGTACATTACCAGCACCCGGTCAGAAATGTGTTTCACCACGGCCAGATCGTGGGCGATAAAGATTAACGACAGCCCCATCTCCCGTTGCAGTTTCTGCAACAGGTTGACCACCTGCGCCTGGATAGAAACATCCAGTGCCGAAACCGGCTCATCACAAATGATCAGTTTCGGCTCCAGGATCAGCGCGCGTGCAATGCCGATGCGCTGGCACTGACCGCCTGAGAACTCATGGGGATAGCGGTTAACCAGGTTAGGCAGCAGCCCTACCTTCATCATCATCGCTTTGACTTTGTCTTTGACCTCGGCGCGCGGCATGTTGGGGTAATAAGTCCGCAGCGGCTCGGCGATAATTTCACCGATGGTCATCCGCGGGTTCAGTGAGGCCAGCGGGTCCTGGAAGATCATCTGAATATCGCTGCGGGTTTCACGCCATTGGGCCTCGTTCATGCCGAGCAAATCTTTCCCCAGCCAGGCGACCCGCCCGCTGGTGGCTTTCACCAGGCCAATAATGGCCCGGGCAAACGTCGATTTACCACAGCCGGACTCCCCCACCACGCCCAGGGTCTCCCCTTCGAACAGCCGCAGGGTCACGCCGTCTACCGCTTTCAGGGTTTTGGGCGGTTGCCAGAACCACTGTTTGCCGTCTTTGATGTCGAAATGCACTTTCAGATCGGCCACTTCAAGCAACACTTTCTTTTCAGCGATGCTGTTCATACCAACTCCTCCACCGGCTTGAAGCAGGCGCGCAGGCGCCCATCACCAAAGCGTTCCAACGGCGGCGCGTTAGAACAGATCTCCATCGCATAGGGGCAACGCGGCTGGAAAGGACAGCCTTTCGGCAGACGCAGCAGGTTGGGCGGGTTGCCGGGAATGGTCATCAGGGTTTCGCCTTCGGCATCCAGGCGCGGCACCGCATTCAGCAGGCCAATAGAGTACGGGTGCGTCGGTTGGTAGAACACATCCCGCGCGCTGCCGTACTCCATGGTGCGCCCGGCATACATCACCAGCACTTTGTCACAGATACCGGCCACAACGCCCAGATCGTGGGTAATCATGATAATGGCGGTGTTGAATTCGCGTTTCAGCTCGTTCAGCAGCGTCATGATCTGCGCCTGAACCGTCACGTCAAGTGCGGTGGTCGGCTCATCGGCAATCAGCAGTTTGGGCTGGCAGAGCAGCGCCATGGCGATCATCACCCGCTGGCGCATCCCGCCGGAAAACTCATGCGGGTACATGGCCATACGCTTGCGCGCTTCCGGCATTTTCACCGCATCCAGCATCCGTACCGACTCATCAAACGCCTCGCGGCGGCTCATCTTTTTATGCAGCTGCAATACTTCCATCAGCTGTTCGCCGACCCGCATGTAGGGGTTCAGTGAGGTCATTGGATCCTGGAAGATCATGGCGATCTCTTCGGCGCGCAGTTTGTTGAGCTGTGCTTCCGGCAGGTTCAGGATCTCCCGCCCGTTCAGTTTTGCCGAACCGCCGATCCGGCCGTTGCCGGCCAGCAGGCCCATCAGGGCAAATGCTGTCTGGGATTTGCCGGAGCCGGATTCCCCGACAATGCCCAGCGTTTCACCGGCCCGCAGGTCGAAGTTAAGATCGTTGACCGCCGTGACGTCACCGTCCGGTGTGCTGAAGGTCACGCGCAGGTCTTTGACATCCAGCAGGCTTGCCGCCGGATTATTGACAGTAATGGTGCTCATGATTGCACTCCTTAACGATCTTTCGGGTCGAGGGCATCACGCAGGCCATCGCCGATAAAGTTAAAACAAAACAGAGTGACAACCAGGAAACCTGCCGGGAACAGCAGCAACCAGGGTGAAACTTCCATGGAGTTGGCACCGTCGCTTAACAGTGCCCCCCAACTGCTCAACGGCTCCTGCGTGCCCAGCCCCAGGAAGCTCAGGAAGGACTCAAACAGGATCATGCTCGGCACCAGCAAGGAGGCATACACCACCACCACGCCCAGCACGTTCGGGACAATATGGCGCAGCACGATATTGCGGGTAGAGACCCCACCCACCAGCGCCGCTTCGATGAACTCTTTGCGTCTCAGGCTCAGGGTCTGGCCGCGCACAATACGTGCCATATCCAGCCATGACACCATGCCAATCGCCACAAAGATCAGCAGGATGTTCTGACCAAAAAAGGTCACCAGCAGGATGACGAAGAACATAAACGGGAAGGAGTTCAGGATCTCCAGCAGGCGCATCATCACGGAGTCGGTTTTGCCGCCGAGGTAACCAGAAAGCGAGCCGTACAGCGTCCCGACGATCACGGCCACCAGCGCCGCTGCCACCCCAACCATCAGGGAGATGCGGCCGCCAATCGCCACCCGCACCAGCAGGTCACGCCCGGAGGAGTCCGTGCCGAAATAGTGGCCGGAGGCCATATCCGGCGCGGCGGACATCATGTTCCAGTCGGTGTCATCATAGGTAAAGGCCGCGAACAGCGGGGCCAGCGCCACGAACAGCGCAATCAGGCAGAGCACGATAAGGCTGGTGACCGCGGCACGGTTATGCATAAAACGACGGCGGGCGTCCTGCCACAGGCTGCGCCCTTCCACTTCCAGCTTTTCACTGAAACTTTCCAGAGCGTCGCTGTTTTTCTTACTGACAATCATGAGCGTGCTCCAGCGTTAATAACGGATTTTCGGATCGATAACGGCATACAGCACGTCAACAATCGCGTTGAACAGAATCGTCAGCCCGCCCACCAGGATGGTCAGGCTCAGCACCAGGGAGTAGTCACGGTTCAGGGCGCCGTTCACAAACAACTGGCCGATACCCGGCAGGCCGTAAATGGTTTCAATCACCATTGACCCGGTGATGATGCCGACAAAGGCCGGGCCCATGTAGGACATCACCGGCAACAGCGCCGGCTTCAGCGCGTGGCGCAGGATGATGCGGCGCATCGGCAGCCCTTTGGCACGGGCGGTGCGGATGAAGTTGGAGTGCAGCACCTCAATCATTGACCCGCGGGTGATGCGCGCGATACTGGCGATATACGCCAGGGATAACGCCACCATCGGCAGGATGATGAATCTGGGTGCCCCGCCGTTCCAGCCCCCGCCCGGCAGCCATTTCAGCGTGATGGCGAAGATAAGCACCAGCAACGGCGCCACCACAAAGCTCGGGATAACCACGCCGGTCATCGCGAACCCCATCACGGTATAATCCCATTTGGTGTTCTGGTTCAGCGCGGCAATGACACCGGCCGTGACCCCCAGCACCACCGCCAGCACAAAGGCGGCCAGCCCCAGTTTGGCGGATACCGGGAAGGACGCCGCCACCAGGTCATTCACCGTGTAGTCTTTGTATTTAAAGGACGGGCCGAAGTCGCCTTTGGCCAGTTGCTCCAGGTAATTGAAATACTGTTTGTACATCGGATCATTGAGGTGATATTTCGCCTCAATATTGGCCATCACCTCGGGCGGAAGATTACGCTCACCGGTAAACGGGCTGCCCGGCGCAAGACGCATCATAAAGAACGAGATGGTGATCAGAATAAAAAGTGTCGGAATGGCTTCCAGACAGCGACGGAAAATAAACTTTAACATTGCCCATACCTGTTCTTAAGCCGCAAAAACGGCTTTATAACGACAGCTCACTCTCTTCATTATGATAAGCGGGCAGGCTCAGGGCCTGCCCGTTGCACTCAGTGTGTCACTCAGTGTTTAATAATGTAGAGGTCTTTAACGTAGACGTTGTCCTGCGGGTCTTTACCGGTATAGCCACCGACGTAAGGTTTCACCAGACGTGCGTTAACATAGTAGTAGACCGGGACGAGCACGGAGTCTTTATCCAGTTGTGCTTCCGCTTTCTGGTAAAGGTCGGCGCGCTCGCTGTCCGTTTTCACCGTCATGGTATCTGCGATCAGCTTATCAAATACTTCACTTTTATAATGGGCAGTATTGTTGCTGCTGTCGGAGAGTAACATGTTCAGGAACGAGGTCGGCTCGTTGTAATCAGAACACCAGCCGGCACGTGCCACATCAAACGTCCCCTGATGACGGGTATCCAGGAAGGTTTTCCATTCCTGGTTCTCCAGCTTCACGTTGACGCCCAGGTTTTTCTTCCAGATGGACGAGGCGGCAATCGCCAGCTTTTTGTGCAGGTCAGAGGTGTTATACAGCAGGTCAAAGCTCAGCGGTTTGCCTGGGCCGTAGCCCGCTTCTGCCAGCAGTTTTTTGGCTTCTTCGTTGCGTTTTTCCTGCGTCCAGGTGAACCACTCCGGCTTGGTCAGCTTGCCTTCCGTGCCGTCAGTGTACGGCGGGGTAAAGCCGTAGGCCGGCAGATCGCCCTGGTTTTTCACTTTATTGACGATGATGTCACGATCCAGGCCCAGTTTCAGCGCGGTACGGACACGCACGTCATTGAACGGGGCTTTCTGGTTATTGATTTCGTAATAGTAGGTGCAGAGATACGGGTCAACATGCACCTCGTTCGGGATCTCTTTCTTCAGTTTCTGGAACAGCTCAATCGGCATGTTGTTGTAGGTCATGTCGATTTCACCGCTGCGGTAGCGGTTAACGTCGGTGACTTCCGAGGAGATCGGCAGGTAGGTGACCTGATTGATCACCGTATGGGCGTTATCCCAGTATTGCGGGTTGCGCTCCAGCACGATGCGCTCGTTGACCGTCCAGGTTTTCAGTTTGTAAGCGCCGTTGCTGACGTAGTTTTCCGGTTGCGTCCATTTGTCGCCAAACTTCTCCACGGCCTTTTTATTGACCGGTTTCATCGAGGTATGGGAAAGCATTTTAACGAAATACGGCACCGGCTGGGTCAGGGTGACTTCCAGGGTGTGGTCATCAATGGCTTTCACGCCCAGCGTATCCGGGCTTTTTTTGCCGGTGATGATGTCATCAATATTGGCAATGTGACCATATTGCAGGTAGCTCTCATACGGTGAAGCGGTTTTCGGATCGGCCAGGCGCTGCCAGCTGAACACGAAATCTTCTGCCGTCACCGGCTCGCCGTTCGACCATTTGGCGTCTTTACGCAGGTGGAACGTCCAGACTTTGAAGTCTTTGTTATCCCAGCTTTCTGCCACACCCGGCGTGACGCTGCCGTCTTTGACTGAGGTGTTGACCAGCCCTTCCTGCAAATCACGGATGACGTTGGATTCCGGCACCCCTTCCACTTTATGCGGGTCAAGGGATTGCACTTCCGACCCGTTGTTACGTACCAGCTCCTGTTTCGCTGCCAGCTGGACGCCTGCCGGCACCTCAGCCGCAAACGCGCTGCTGATGCCCATCGCTGCCATGACCGCGACGGCCAGCCCTGTTTTTTTCGTGATGTTGGTCATTCTCTTTTTAACTCCACTTTTTATTATGAACCCGCCGCCAAACGGCAGGATTGCTCCGCGAACGGAGTGTGACTGCGGATGGGCCGGAACGGAGGCCGCACCGCAGTGGCTCACTTTGTACCGCCCTGAGTAAGGGCACTACCCCTGATTCTTATGACAGGAAGCCCGGTTCAGGGCTGGATCCGGTAGTAATTCTTCAAATCCGTCAGGTCCTGCGGGTCTTTGCCGGTAAAACCGCCCACCGTGGGTTTCACCAGCCGGGCGCTGACGCGGTAATAGACCGGCACCACCGCGGAATCGCTGTCCAGCTGATTCTCTGCCTGCTGGTACAGGGCATGGCGGGCTGCGTCATCCGGGGCGGTCAGTGACTGCGCCATCAGGCGGTCAAACGCCGCACTTTTATAGAACATGGTGTTATTGCTGCTGGTCGAGATCGCCATGCTGAGGAAACTTGACGGCTCGTTGTAATCGGCGCACCAGGTCGCGCGGGCAATGTCATAGTTACCCTGGCGGCGCGTTTCCAGCATGGTTTTCCACTCCTGGTTCTGCAGGGTGACCTGCGCGCCCAGGTTTTTCGTCCACATTGAGGCGGCAGCAATCGCCTGTTGTTTGTTTTGATCAGACGTGTTGTAGAGCAGCGCGACTTTCAGCGGGTTCTGGGCAGTGAACCCGGCCTCCGCCAGTAATTTGCGCCCTTCGGCATTGCGCTGCTGCTGGCTCCAGCCGGCCCAGGCAGGCGCGGTAAACCCGGCACCTGCGGTGTAAGGCGGCGTCAGGCCATAGGCCGGGATCTGCCCCTGCCCCATGATTTTTTCCGTGATGATCTGGCGGTCCAGCCCCATTTTCAGCGCGGTACGCACACGCGCATCATTCAATGGTGGGCGGCGGTTATTCAGCTCATAGTAAAAAGTGCACAGCAGCGGGCTGACATGCAGCTGGGTCGTCAGCTCTTTTTTCACCATCGGGAATAAGGTGGGGGGAATCGCACTGCTGGTGATGTCGGTATCGCCGCTGCGGTAACGGTTAACGTCGCTCACTTCCGAGGAGATCGGCAGGAAGGTCGCGTGTTCAATCACCGTCTTACCGTTGTTCCAGTAGGTGGGGCTGCGCTCAAGTTCAATGCGCTCATTCACCACCCACTTTTTCAGGCGGAAGGCCCCATTGCCGACGTAATTCTCCGGCTGGGTCCAGCGTTCGCCATACTTTTCAATCACTGACCGCTTGACCGGCTTAAGGGATGTATTCGCCAGCAGTGAGACGAAATAAGGCACCGGCGCACTTAACGTCACCTGCAGCGTTGTTGCATCCAGTGCCTTGACGCCCAATGTATCCGGCGCTTTTTTACCGGCCAGAATGTCGTCAATATTGTCGACTTTGCCGAATTGCAGGTAACTGCCGTAAGGTGAGGCTGTTTTTGGGTCGACCAGGCGCTGCCAGCTATAGACGAAGTCTTCAGCCGTGACCGGCGTACCGTCACTCCAGCGGCTGTTTTGACGCAGATGGAATGTCCAGATCCGGTAACCGCTGTTTTCCCAGCGCTCTGCCACACCCGGCACAATGTGGCCGTTGGCGTCCGTCTCAACCAGGCCTTCAAGGAGGTTGAGAATAATATTCGATTCAGGCACACCCTCTATTTTTTGCGGATCCAGGGAAGAGACTTCTGAGCCATTATTAATCACGATGCTCTGCTGTTTAGCCAGCGCCACAGATGCCGGAACGTCGGCAGCAAACAACATGGGAACAGGTAAAGCACCGGCCAACGCGGCAAACATGGCTGCACGGGCAGGGTTAAACAATAATGAGATCACTGCCACACTCTCCTCCCTCTGTTTTAATTAGATCACATAAGACGTGTTAACTAGCAAATTTCAGGCCTGCCTGTTTGAATTGGCTGAATGAACCTGCCATTGCCCAAAAGAGACTGCTGTTGTCCGAAAAGGTCTGCACACAAGGTGGGTTCGAAAAATTATCAGAAGCGAAAATGTTGTGCCAATCTAATTTACAGAAATGTTAAGCATTTCTCTTTTAACAAAAGGCACCCAGACCGGAAAGGACTGGAAACAAACCGCGAAATCTAAATAAATCTACTAAATACAATAACTTACACTATAACCAGGAAATCTTCCTGACCCAGGCTTCTGTGATAATCAAAAAACCAAAAACAAAGCGTTAACAACACTGACGCCTGAAGAATAAACCGCTGTGCAAGTCCGAATTAACACTAATATCATCTCACCACGTGCTTCACAAGCCCTGCAGAATGATGTGACTAAATTAACATCAGTGAGAAAAATGACATTTTTATGACAGCTTTAAACACAGGAAAAGTATCAGAAAGGAGGCCATGAACACCGTTGGATCATTCATGCCGTTTTAATGCGCCATGATGGTGCAACCGCTGTTTTACTCAGCAAATAGTGCACTGATAAAAGGCAGGAAAGAATAAGGGAGGCTGCCTGTCAGCCCGTAAAGCGTGTTCACGAACTAACAGGGACAAGCGAAAAGAAAAGGCGTGTGCGGAAATAATGTTACAGCAGTCCGGGGAAAATTGTTTTGATACCGGTAACAATAAATTCGATACCCAGTGCCATCAATAATAATCCCATAATCCGTGTCACCACGTTGATGCCGGTCTGCCCCAGCAGCCGCACCACCAGGGGAGCCGCCCGGAACAACAGCCAACAGCAGAAAGAGAAGAAGGCGATAGCCAGTGTCAGCCCGAGCAGGTTCTGCCAGCTATGGTAACGGGAGCTCCAGACAATAGTGGAGCTGATTGCGCCCGGCCCTGCCATTAACGGCAACGCCAGCGGCACCACCCCAACACTTTCGCGGATCGCTGACTCCGATTTTTCCTGCTTGTTTTGCTTGTCTTCGCCCAGCTTCCCGCTGATCATTGACATCGCAATGGTCACGACCAGTATGCCGCCGGCAATCCTGAAGGAATCAATGGAAATGCCGAAAAGATGCAGAATCGCATCCCCCAGGAACAGCGAGGTACACAGAATAATGGCCACTGACAAATTCGCCGTCAGGTTGGTTTTATTTCTGCCGGCTGCCGCCTGGTAGCTGGTCATACTGATAAATACCGGCAGGATGCCGATCGGGTTAACCAGCGCAAAAAGGCCGACAAAAAATTTAATGTATCCTGACAAATCCAGTAGTGTCTGGCTCACGCAGAACTCCGTCAACAGGCCATAAAGGTGACATTTTGAAGGCCGCTAATGTAATGGAATTACCCGATATAATCCATCCTCATCAGCAGGATTTAATAGCGATATTAGAAGTAGTTATAAGATAAAACACTCCCCTCTGGCGAAGCTTTTTCTGTAATCTTTTATTTTTTACAAGAAATAAAAAACATTTCTTATCTATGAGAGTTTTTCTCATTTTATCTGTTGCTGAAAGGTGTCAGCTTGGGGTTTTCTTGATCCAGATCAAGAAAACCTGTGCAGGGAAGAGTACCATGAGCACATATTAAGAAATCACGAGATCCTGTCCAACTTCATCATTAGCGGCCATTTTCCTCATTACGCCGCACTGCAGCATGCTGACAAGCTCTTTCAGTAAATAAGCGATAATTGTACATCCCCAGGGAATCGGGTAACGCCCCAAGCGAATATGTCCCCCAGGACTATACTTGATGCGGTGCTGACAGCTCATTTACTAAAAGAGTTTAACCTTATCAGGAGAGCATTATGGCTGTAACGAATGTTGCTGAACTTAACGCACTTGTGGCCCGTGTCAAAGAAGCCCAGCGCGAGTATGCCAACTTTACTCAGGAGCAAGTCGACAAGATCTTCCGTGCCGCTGCCCTGGCTGCCGCCGATGCCCGTATTCCCTTAGCCAAAATGGCTGTTGCAGAATCCGGCATGGGTATTGTGGAAGATAAAGTCATCAAAAACCACTTTGCTTCTGAATATATTTACAACGCCTATAAAGATGAAAAAACCTGTGGGGTTTTGTCAGAAGATGACACCTTCGGGACTATCACCATCGCTGAACCTATTGGCCTGATTTGCGGTATCGTTCCTACCACCAACCCAACTTCTACTGCGATTTTCAAGGCGCTGATTAGCCTGAAAACCCGTAACGGCATCATCTTCTCCCCGCACCCACGTGCTAAAAACGCCACCAACAAAGCCGCAGACATCGTCCTGCAGGCCGCCATTGCCGCTGGGGCGCCAAAAGACATTATCGGCTGGATTGATGAGCCGTCCGTTGAGCTTTCCAATCAACTGATGCATCACCCGGACCTGAACCTGATTCTGGCGACAGGTGGTCCGGGTATGGTGAAAGCCGCCTATAGCTCCGGTAAACCGGCTATCGGCGTAGGAGCCGGTAACACCCCGGTAGTCGTGGATGAAACGGCAGATATCAAACGTGTTGTCGCGTCTATCCTGATGTCCAAAACCTTCGATAACGGCGTTATCTGTGCGTCTGAACAGTCCGTCATCGTTGTAGACGCTGTGTATGACGCTGTCCGCGAACGTTTTGCCAGCCACGGCGGCTATCTGCTGCGCGGTCAGGAGCTGAAAGCCGTTCAGGATATTATCCTGAAAAATGGTGGCCTGAACGCAGCAATTGTTGGCCAGCCGGCGCATAAAATCGCTGAAATGGCCGGTATCCGTGTGCCGGCTTCTACCAAAGTGCTGATTGGTGAAGTAACGCTGGTGGATGAGTCTGAGCCTTTCGCTCATGAAAAACTCTCCCCTACCCTGGCGATGTACCGTGCCACTGACTTCCATGATGCGGTCAGCAAGGCAGAAAAACTGGTGGCGATGGGTGGTATCGGCCACACCTCCTGCCTCTACACAGACCAGGACAACCAGCCGGAACGCGTAAATTACTTCGGCGACAAGATGAAGACGGCCCGTATCCTGATTAACACCCCGGCATCACAGGGTGGGATCGGTGACCTGTACAACTTCAAACTGGCTCCTTCTCTGACTCTGGGCTGCGGCTCCTGGGGCGGTAACTCAATTTCTGAGAACGTAGGGCCTAAACACCTGATCAACAAGAAAACCGTTGCGAAACGAGCAGAAAATATGTTGTGGCATAAACTTCCGAAATCCATCTACTTCCGTCGTGGCTCACTGCCGATTGCACTGGAAGAGGTGGCAACTGATGGCGCTAAACGTGCCTTTATCGTCACTGACCGTTTCCTGTTCAACAATGGTTATGCCGACCAGGTCACCAGCGTACTGAAATCGCACGGTATCGAAACCGAGGTGTTCTTTGAAGTAGAGGCTGATCCAACCCTGAGCATTGTGCGTAAAGGGGCGGAGCTGATGAACTCCTTTAAACCAGACGTCATTATCGCGCTGGGTGGTGGTTCGCCGATGGATGCAGCCAAAATTATGTGGGTCATGTACGAGCATCCGGAAACTCATTTTGAAGAACTGGCGCTGCGCTTTATGGATATCCGTAAACGCATCTACAAATTCCCGAAAATGGGCGTCAAAGCAAAAATGGTGGCCATTACCACCACCTCAGGTACCGGCTCTGAAGTTACGCCGTTTGCCGTGGTGACCGATGACGCAACCGGCCAGAAATACCCGCTGGCAGACTATGCCCTGACCCCGGATATGGCGATTGTTGACGCCAACCTGGTGATGAACATGCCGAAGTCGCTGTGTGCCTTTGGCGGCCTGGATGCAGTGACCCATGCGCTGGAAGCCTATGTGTCTGTGCTGGCGAATGAGTACTCTGACGGCCAGGCGCTGCAAGCCCTGAAACTGCTGAAAGAGAACCTGCCGCAAAGCTACCGTGACGGGGCGAAAAACCCGGTTGCCCGCGAACGTGTACATAACGCGGCGACTATCGCAGGGATCGCCTTTGCGAACGCCTTCCTGGGGGTCTGCCACTCTATCGCCCACAAACTGGGTTCAGAGTTCCACATTCCTCACGGTCTGGCGAATGCGATGCTGATCTCCAACGTCATCCGCTATAACGCGAATGATAACCCGACCAAGCAAACAGCCTTCAGCCAGTATGACCGTCCGCAGGCGCGTCGTCGTTATGCTGAAATCGCTGACCACCTTGGCCTGAGTGCACCCGGCGATCGCACTGCACAAAAAATCGAGAAACTGCTTAACTGGCTGGATGAGATCAAAACCGACCTGGGTATTCCGACCTCTATCCGCGAAGCCGGCGTACAGGAAGCTGATTTCCTGGCAAAAGTGGACAAGCTGTCTGAAGATGCCTTTGACGACCAGTGTACTGGGGCTAACCCACGTTACCCGCTGATTGCTGAGCTGAAACAGATCCTGCTGGACACTTACTATGGCCGCAAATTTACTGAGGAAGAGAAGGCTACAGCGGTTGAAGCCGTTGAACCGGTTGCCGTGACTGAGTCAGTAAAAGCGGATAAAAAAGCGAAAAAATAAGGCCTGCCTGCTGTGCCTCTTCTTAAAAGAGGCACAGTGTGAGAACCCTCCCCCTGCGGGAAGATAATTTCACACTGGCCACAAAAAACCCGCCGTCAGGCGGGTTTTTTTATGCGTCGATGCACAGCAGACTATTTACGGGGTATCTTCACCGGTACCGGACAATGCATCCCGATAGTGTTTGCGGCACACTGAAACATAACGCTCATTGCCGCCAATGACCACTTGTTCGCCTGCATGCATCGGGCGGCCGTTCTGGTCCAGGCGGAGCACGCGGTTGGCTTTACGGCCACAATGACAAATTGTCTTTAGTTCTACCAGTTTATCTGCCCAGGCCAGCAGATATTGACTGCCGATGAACAACTCCCCGAGAAAATCTGTTCTGAGCCCATAACATAAAACCGGAATATCCAGGTGATCGACCACGTCGCAGAGCTGGCTCACCTGGCTTTTTGTCAGGAACTGGCTTTCATCTAATAAAACACAATGTACCGGTTGCTGAACGTGTTCCTGGGTAATCATGGCCTGCAGATCGGTTTCCGCATTATAGAGCTGCGCCTGAGAGGAGAGCCCAATACGGGAACTGACCTTGCCGACCCCAAAGCGTCGGTCAATTTCAGCGGTGAACACCAGGGTACGCATACCGCGTTCCTGATAGTTATAGGATGATTGCAGCAAGGCCGTAGATTTTCCGGCATTCATCGCAGAATAATAAAAATAGAGTTGAGCCATTGCTCTCGCGTTCCCTATCACACCAAATTAAATTTGCGTGGAGTGTAACATAGCACCGGGGGCAGATCCTCTGCCTGTTCCCCCGCCCTGCACCGCCTGCTGTGTTGCGACGCCGGTTAGCCCGCTAATTTATGCCGGTGTGACAAAATGAATAAGAAGGCAGCATGTTGGCGACTTCTCCTCCAGACATCTTACGATTTTCTTACAAAATAGCGTAAATAGTGGCTGGTTTATGGAAACAGGAATAATAAAACTGTTTTTCATAATCAAAAAAGACGCGAGGCGACAGTAAATTCAAATACATGTAGGCACGCTATTTACCTGTTCTCTTTTTTATCTCCCTTTGGTTTATAGGCTATTTTTAACGGGAAAAATAATCGCCTTATACTATAACTGCCTGAAGCGCGGCATATTGGCTGTTGCAGAATTTAAACCCGCACTCTATTATTACGGCGAATACCCCATATGATAATTAGAGAGTAGGACAATGAGCGAAGCTTTGAAAATTCTGAACAACATCCGCACTTTGCGGGCGCAGGCAAGAGAGTGCTCTCTTGAAACGCTTGAAGAGATGCTGGAAAAATTGGATGTTGTTGTTAATGAACGCCGGGAAGAAGAACAACATGTTGCTGCGGAAACAGAAGAACGTACCCGCAAACTGCAACAGTACCGTGAGATGTTAATTGCTGACGGTATTGATCCAAACGAGTTAATGCAAACCCTGGCGGCGGCTAAGCCGGCAGGTAAAGCCAAGCGTGCTGCACGCCCGGCTAAATACCAATATCAGGATGAAAACGGTGAAACCCGTACCTGGACAGGCCAGGGGCGTACTCCGGCTGTGATCAAAAAAGCAATTGATGAAGAAGGTAAATCGCTGGACGATTTCCTGCTGTAATTGCTCTATTGCTATTGCACGTCACCTGCTTAAAACAATACTCCCGCCGGGGAGTATTTTTATATACATTTATTTTACATTCTACCTACAAAAATAAAACAATGAACCCTTACCCATAAAAAAGGGATGCCAACGCATCCCTTTTTAAACTGTTCACGTTTTATTGCTGGTAAAAGTCACGATACCAATCAACAAAGCGTTGAATACCGTCTGTCACGCTGGTCTCTGGCTTAAAACCAATCGCCTCATAGAGCGCGGTGGTATCAGCGCTGGTTTCAAGCACGTCACCCGGCTGCATAGGCAGCAGGTTTTTCTTTGCTTCAATGCCCAACGCAGTTTCCAGCGCTTCAATGTAAGCCATCAGTTTCACCGGTTGGCTGTTACCGATATTGTACACCCGGTAAGGCGCCGAACTGGTGGCGGCAGAGCCCTGCTCCACCGTCCAGCGGGTGTCCGGCTGCGGAATGACCTCTTGTAACCGGACAATGGCTTCGGCGATATCATCGATGTAGGTGAAATCACGGCGCATCTCGCCACGGTTATAGACGTCAATCGCCTCTCCGGCCAGCATGGCCTTAGTAAACTTAAACAGTGCCATATCCGGCCGGCCCCAGGGGCCGTACACGGTAAAGAAGCGCAACCCGGTGGTCGGCAGACTATAGAGGTGCGAATAAGTATGTGACATCAGCTCATTCGCTTTCTTGGTCGCCGCATACAACGACACCGGGTGATCAACCGAATCTTCGGTAGAGAAAGGCATTTTCTGGTTCAGGCCATAGACTGAACTGGAGGAGGCATAAAGCAGGTGTTCCACCTTGTTATGCCTGCACCCTTCCAGCACATTCAGATGCCCAATCAGGTTAGCATCAGCATACGCCAGCGGATTCTCCAGCGAATAGCGAACCCCGGCCTGCGCACCCAAATGGATGACGCGCTGGAACTGATGTGCGGCAAACAGCTCAGCCATGCCCTCGCGGTCAGCCAGGTCCATTTTGATAAAGGTGAAACCCGGCTGCTCCAGCCTGGCCAGGCGTGCCCGCTTAAGATTGACATCATAATAGTCATTCAGGTTATCAATCCCGACCACCTGATGGCCGGCGGCCAGCAGTCGTTCCGTGACATGATAACCGATAAAACCGGCCGCACCTGTTACCAGAAAATTCATACCTACCTCTTAATCATGCACTTGCACCGATGCGCCGCGGCCGATTCCATAATAGGTGAAACCACGCTTCGCCAGACGCTCCGGATCGAAAAGGTTACGGCCATCAAAAATGACCGGCTGCTTCAGCGACGCCTTGATGACATCAAAGTCCGGCGCGCGGAAGTTCTGCCATTCGGTACAAATTACCAGTGCATCAGCGCCTTGCAAAGCAGCTTCTTTGGTGCCCATCAGTTTCAGGGAGTCACGGTGACCATAAATGCGCTGGGTTTCGTCCATCGCTTCCGGGTCAAATGCCTGTACCTGCGCACCGGCTTCCCACAGGGTTTCCATCAGCACACGGCTGGAGGCTTCACGCATATCGTCGGTGTTTGGCTTGAAGGAGAGGCCCCACAGCGCGAAAATTTTGCCTTTCAGGTTGTCACCGAACTCACGTTTGATGAACTGGGTCAGCTTATATTTCTGCTGATAGTTCACGTGCTCAACAGCTTGCAGCAGCTTCGGCTGGTAACCGATCTGTTCGGAGGTACGGATCAGGGCCTGCACATCTTTCGGGAAGCAGGAACCGCCGTAGCCGCAGCCCGGATAGATGAAGTGGTAACCGATACGGGAATCAGAACCGATGCCCTGACGCACTTTTTCGATATCCGCACCCAGGATTTCAGCCAGGTTAGCGATTTCGTTCATGAAGCTGATCTTGGTGGCCAGCATACAGTTGGCCGCATATTTGGTCAGCTCAGCACTGCGCACATCCATCAGGATCATACGGTCGTGATTGCGGTTGAACGGCTCATAGAGCTCACGGATCGGCTCAATGGCTTCCGGGTTGTCCGTACCGATAACAATACGTTCCGGACGCATACAGTCAGCCACTGCGGCGCCTTCTTTCAGGAATTCCGGGTTGGAAACCACATCATAGGCGATCTCTGCGCCACGCTGTTTCAGCGTCTCTGCCATCACGGCGCGCACTTTGTCAGCAGTACCGACCGGTACGGTAGATTTGTCGATCACGACTTTGCGATCGGTCATGTGCTGCGCGATGGTACGCGCCACGGCCGTCACGTATTTCAGGTCGGCAGAGCCGTCTTCATCCGGCGGGGTGCCTACCGCGATGAACTGCATCACACCATGCGCCACGCCCTGCTCTGCGTTCGTGGTGAACTGCAGGCGGCCGGCTTCATAGTTTTGCTGGACCAGCGGGGTCAGGCCCGGTTCATAAATCGGGATGATGCCTTTTTTCAGGTTCTCGACCTTACGCTCATCCACATCTACACAGAGTACATCATGGCCAACTTCAGCTAGGACGGCAGCTTGCACCAAACCGACATAACCAATACCAAAAACTGTTACTTTCATTGGAAAATCCTAGTTTTTAAAATTGAAAAGAAAAAGGGTGTTACGCGTGCCCGGCAGTGCGTTCGTCCCGTTGCTTGACGAAATCGGCTACCCAGTCACTGAATGCTTTACCCAACCCCTGGTGACGCATGCCATATTCAACAAAAGCCTGCATATAGCCCATCTTGTTGCCGCAATCATGGCTCACGCCCTGGAGGTGATAGGCCTCAACAGTTTCGTTATCCATCAGCATGGCGATGGCGTCCGTCAGCTGGATCTCGTCACCGGCACCCGGCTCCGTTTTTTCCAGTAACGGCCAGATGTCAGCGGAGAGGACATAACGCCCTACCACGGCCAGATTGGACGGCGCAGTCCCGGCGGCAGGTTTTTCCACCATGCCGACCATCGGCGCGCTTTCACCCGCGGACAGCTCACGGCCTTCGCAATCTGCCACGCCATAGTTGGAGACGTCGCTTTCCGGCACCGGCTCAACCAGGATCTGGCTGCGGCCGCTCTGCTCAAAACGCGCCATCATCTCTGCAAGGTTTTCTTTGGTCAGATCGGCGGAGTATTCATCGAGGATCACATCCGGCAGTACCACGGCAACCGGCTCGTTGCCCACCAGCGGTTTGGCGCAGAGGATGGCATGGCCGAGGCCCTTGGCCTCACCCTGACGCACCTGCATGATGGTGACATGTTTCGGGCAGATCGCCTGCACTTCTTCAAGCAACTGGCGCTTGACGCGTTTTTCCAGCATGGCTTCCAGTTCGAAACTGGTATCGAAGTGGTTCTCGATGGAGTTTTTAGAGGAGTGGGTCACCAGGATGATTTCCTGGATGCCTGCGGCGATGCATTCGTTGACCACATACTGAATCAGCGGCTTATCCACCAGCGGCAACATCTCTTTAGGAATGGCTTTCGTTGCAGGCAGCATACGCGTCCCAAGCCCTGCAACAGGAATCACAGCCTTTTTTACTTTTCTATTTGATGCAGACATTGACTATCTCTCTCTTGCCCGTTCATTTAATGAACATTAGCGGGTTTACCCTAAATTAGCGTTTTCGAGTATACCACCTTCATTCCGTCGCGCTTATTTCATATGAGGGTTTGAGAAAAATTAAGATAATTACCTAATAGCCCTTATCTGCAATATATTGAACCCGGTTAAATAATGAATATAAAAAGGAAGCAACGCTCCCTTTTTTACAGATTAATCTGAGGAAAGCATTAAACGCAGCCGTCCCCCGGCACCCCATACCTGACACTGCCAGGCGGCGCAACGTTGTGAAATCTGGTTTGAATAGGTCGCCCCCAGCGTGCCTAACGGCACCCCATTACTGAGTTGAATCTGATTTTCACCGGTGTTGACTGTGGCATGTAACCCCGCCGAGACCAATATTAAATTCTTATACTCAGCATGGTAATAACCCAGCAACAGAGGGAATTGCCCCTCCAGATGTGCCTGTTTTAATAACTGGTTAACCTGCTTTAAAATAGTGGACATCTGCGGCAAACGCTGGCGTTGATTGGTTAAATGGTCACGTAATAATCCATTGAATATTGCCCGCAGCAGCAGCGCGGCTAATACACCGTTTTCCCCGGCGCGTGTCACATCCAGGCAATAAAATGCCAGATCGTTTGGCGATAACGCGGCAACATCCAACACCAGCCCCGGGTGTTCTGCCATCGTCAGTTGCCGGTAGTTGATGCGGCAGTGCGCCAGCACCTGCTGTACCGGTGGCTGAAGCTGTTTCAGCAGCTTGGCCGCCTGCGCCGGGTCCTGGCAGAGCGCCGACCAATCCTGAATCAGGTCATTCCCCTCCATCGCCTGTGAGGTAAACAGGTTGGGATAGAGGCAGGCCAGCAGCGCTTCGCGCAGCCGGGTAAGATCGTTAAGCGGTTTCAACAGCACGTCTTCGACGCCCAGCCGCAATACTTTTGCCACATCGCTCATGTTGTCGGTTGCGGAAATCACCAGCACCGGAATTTTATTCCCCTGCAGGCGGAGGTTCTCGACAAACTCAATACCGTCCATCTCGGGCATCGCCAGATCACACAGGATCAAATCAGGCGACACCTCCTCTACAGCTGATAACGCTTCCAGGCCATTCTCCGCTTCGCTGGTGGTTGCCCCCAGCGTTTTCAGGTAGCCGACAAGCACCGAGCGAAAGACGGCCTCGTCCTCCACGATCAGGATATGCTTGCTTGTTAACGGTTTATCCATCTGGCCCCCTTGCTCACTCCTCTTTAATAGTGGCCTAAAAAGCGGTTTTTCGCATGTCTGAAAGTGGGGTTAGTGCACCAAACTGGTGAGAAACCCGCCTGCTGACTCACTTTTTTTACGAAACAAAGTTTTTTATCACCTAACCCACTCTGTGGCCTGACACAGTAAACAGCCGGATAATACGATCGTACCCAATGTTGACGTGCAGGTAAACGCTTGCACTGAGGACAGCCTGTCAGGCTGTCCTCAGTGCAAAAAACAGAACCTGCCGGTTGCATTGTCAGCCGGCGATATTGTTAGGTAACATAGTCCGCCTATGTGATTCAAGTGCGCCGGTGCGCCAAACTTATTGTTAAATCAGGAGTCATTGTGTCCCAGACCTGTCCTTGCGGCAGTGGCGTAACCTACAGCCTCTGTTGCCAGCCTTACCATAAGGGCACTGATATTGCCCCCACGCCGGTGGCCCTGATGCGCTCGCGCTATACTGCGTATGTCATGAATGATGTCGCTTACCTGCTGGCCAGCTGGCACCCGGATTGCCGGGCTGAACAGTGGCGCGAAAGCCTGGCCGAGAGTGCCGCCCAGACCCGGTGGCTGGGGCTGCGCATCATTGAGGAGGCTGCAGGCCGCGGGCCGGATGAAGGGTTCGTCGAGTTTGCCGCCCGCTTCAGTGAAGGCGACAACCCGCACGTGCATCTGCTGCATGAACGCTCACGCTTTCTTCGTGTAAATGAACGCTGGTACTATAGGGACGGCACCCACCTGCAAAGCGGCCGTAATGATGCCTGCCCTTGTGGTTCCGGTAAAAAATATAAGAAATGTTGCGGACAATAATTCCGAACATTCCGAAAACAGAGACATACTCACACCATCGCAACGCCTACAGGATTACCCCCGATGCAACATCAGCACGTACAACGAAAAATTCTGCGCACCATCTGCCCTGATGCCAAGGGCCTGATCGCCAAGATCACCAATATTTGTTACAAGCATGAGCTCAATATCGTGCAAAACAATGAGTATGTTGATCACCGTACCGGGCGGTTTTTTATGCGCACCGAGTTGGAAGGCATCTTCAACGACAATACCTTGCTGGCCGATCTGGACAGCGCCCTGCCTGAAGGCTCTGTGCGTGAGCTGCATGCCGCCGGCCGCCGCCGGATTGTGGTGCTGGTCACCAAAGAGGCCCACTGCCTGGGCGATCTGCTGATGAAGAGTGCTTATGGCGGCCTGGATGTGGAGATTGCGGCGGTCATTGGTAACCACACCACGTTGCAGACGCTGGTGGAGCGTTTTGATATTCCGTTCCACCTGGTGAGCCACGAAGGGCTGACACGCGAGCAGCATGACAGCCAGATGATTGCGCAGATTGACCAGTACCAGCCTGATTACGTGGTGCTGGCGAAATATATGCGTGTGCTGACCCCGCAGTTTGTGCAGCACTACCCGAATCAGGTGATCAATATCCACCATTCCTTCCTGCCGGCCTTTATCGGTGCGCGCCCTTACCATCAGGCGTATGAGCGTGGCGTGAAGATTATCGGGGCGACTGCGCACTATGTGAATGACAATCTGGATGAAGGCCCGATCATCATGCAGGATGTGATTCACGTGGATCATACTTACACGGCGGATGACATGATGCGTGCCGGCCGGGACGTAGAGAAGAATGTGCTGAGCCGGGCCCTGTACCGGGTGCTGGCCCAGCGCGTGTTTGTCTACGGTAACCGTACCATTATCTTGTAATCCGGCTGCCGGGCGGTGCAAAAGGTGAAGAATGCACCGTCCGGGGCAAAAAATCGGCAAACGGATCCTTTTCTGCATTTCAACACTTTACAGCGTGGATTCATTTGATATGATGCGCCCCGCTTACCGCGACAGCGCAAGCACGTAAGGCCAGTGGTGGGGTTCCCGAGCGGCCAAAGGGAGCAGACTGTAAATCTGCCGTCACAGACTTCGAAGGTTCGAATCCTTCCCCCACCACCATCCTTTCAGACAGCACGCACTTCCTGATAAACATCCCAGTAAAAAAAGAGTTGCCCATACGGGGAAGGACGAGAACCTTCGACAAGGTTCGGGCGAGCGAACGCGAGCAACGTTGCGCAGCAACGGCCCGAAGGGTGAGGAACGAAGTGACGAATCATCCTTCCCCCACCACCCTCCTTTCAGACAGCACGCACTCCCTGATAAACATCCCAGTAAAAAAGAGTTGCCCATGCGGGGAAGGACGAGATCCTTTGATCAGGATCCAGATAGCCGTATTTCAGCCATAAGCAAACCGTATGATAAGGCCTGGCTCATTGAACCGGGCATGTTCTGGGGATCAGCTGCGCGGCGGGGTTTTCGTCAGGGCGCCTTTGACCTGGTTCACCAGATCACGGCGGAAATCGCCCAGGCGGGGTTTGTCATCTTCCAGCCACGGCAGAGGGCGGCATAATTCCATCGCCTTGACGCCCAGGCGGGCAGTTAACAGCCCGGCACCAATCCCCTGGGCGGCGCGGGCGGAAAGACGGGCAGCTAAATCCTGCGACAGCCAGTCAACCCCCACTTCCCGCGCCAGCTCTGATGCACCGGCAAACGCCATATTCAGCAGCACCAACCGGAACAGCCGCAACCGGCTGAAGTACCCCAGCTCAATGCCGTAGAGCAGCGCAATACGGTTGACCAGCCGCAGATTACGCCAGGCAATAAACGCCATATCCACCAGCGCCAACGGGCTGACCGCAATCATCAGCGCGGACTCTGCCGCTGAATGGCTGATCTCCCGGCGGGCTTGCTTATCCAGCACCGGCTGCACCAGCCGCGCATAGAGCGCCACGACTTCGCGATCGTTCTGCGTTTCATGCAAGGAGGCCTGCCAGCGCTGCAATGCCGGGTGGCCCGCATCAATCCCGGCCTGCCGCGCCAGGTTCTCGCAAAAAGCCCGACCCTGCCCTACGCCGTGGCTGTGCAACAGCGCCTGGGCGGTATCACGCATCTCGGCCCGCTGGCGCAAGCGGTATAACCGCCGCCATTCGGTGAAGAGCGATCCGGCACCGGCCAGCACAATCAACCCACCGGCCGCGCAGCCGCCCAGGGCGATCCATTGCTGCTCTACCCACGCCTGATGCGTCCACTGCACGCCCTGTGCCACCACACTGACGCCAAAAATCGTCAGCCCCAGCGTCACCAGTTTGCGCCAGAGGCTGCGACGGGGTTTCAGCACCTGCGCTACCACGGCTTCCGCCTCCCCTTCATTTTCCTGCGCCTCCGGGGCAGCCGGCAGAAAGTGCTCGGCATCCCGATCGCTGAAAGCCTGCGCCGCGCGCAATACCGGCTGCGCCGGCGGCTCGAGCGGCTGGTCGAAATCAATGCGCGGTTTTATTGGATCGTTCATCGCAATTTATCTCCCAATAAAAATTCCATGACGGCATCCAGCCGGATATGCGGCAAAGGGGTGTCCACGGCGAGCGCCGGCGGCCGGAACTGCTCAAAATGAAATCCCTGCTGCTGCCAGAAGGCCCCGCCCGGCAGCCGCGCCGGGACTTCACCGGGGAATACCGTCAGCGGCGCGCCATCCTCCAGCCGGTGGCCTTTCAGCGCCGGGACCGGCTGGCCCTGGTAGTCAATAATGCCGCTCTGCGTCGCCTGTACCGAGGCCAGGCCGACGCAGTCCATGCTGATCCCTTCAAACGCGGCATTCTGCCACGCCTCCTGCACCAGCTGCTGCAGCAGTGACACCAGGTTGGCATGTTGCTCGCCGGTAATATGGTCAGCTTTGGTGGCAGCGAACATCAGCTTATCAATACAGGGGGAGAACAACCGGCGGAACAGGGTACGTTTCCCGTAGTGGAAACTCTGCATCAGCTGGGTCAGCGCCAGGCGCATGTCATTGAAGGCGTGCGGGCCGCTGTTGAGCGGCTGGAGGCAGTCCACCAGCACAATCTGCCGGTCAAAGCGGACAAAATGCTCCTTGTAGAACCCTTTCACGATGTTCTGGCAATAGTAGTGATAACGCTCACGGAGCATCCCGATATTGGTCTGCTTGCCGGCTTGTGCCAGCCGTGCCTCGCCGATGCCGTTCACATCCGGCCAGGGGAAGAATTGCAGCACCGGGGCGCCTGCCAGCTCGCCGGGCAGCACGAAGCGCCCCGGTTGGATAAAGTGCAGCCCCTCCTGCTTGCAGCGCACCAGATAATCACTGTAGGCCTGTGCAATGGCGGCCAGCAGGTTTTCATCGGCCGGGGCGAAGGGATCACAGCGTTTGCACAGCGCCAGCCAGGGTTCCGCCCATTTTGCGCGCTCTCCCTGCAACAGCCCGGCCATCTGCAATGACCAGCTGAGATAGGTCTGGTCCAGCATCGGCAGGTCGAGCAGCCATTCGCCGGGATAGTCGACAATCTCGAGGTAGAGCGTGGAGGTCTCTTTGAGGTGGCGCATCAGGGATGCCTGTGAGCGGAACCGCAACGCCAGCCGCATCTCACTGACGCCGCGGGTCGGCAGCGGCCAGGCGGGCGGTGTGCCGTACAGTGAGGCCAGGCCTTCATCATACCGGAAGCGCGGAATGCCGAGATCGCGTTGGGGCACGCGTTTGACGCCCAGCAGGCGATCCTCACGGGCGGCGGCGAACAGCGGCAACCGGGCACCGCTGTGCAGATGCAGAAGTTGGTTAACGAAGGCGGTAATAAATGCCGTTTTGCCGCTGCGGCTCAGGCCGGTGACGGCCAGCCGCAGATGCCGATCCATGCCGCGGTTGACCAGGGAAGTCAATTCATTTTGTAATCGTTTCATTCGGCTCCTTGGTGAAACGTCCAAACAGCGCGGTAAAGCCGCGTTTCAGCAGCGGCTCCAGTACCAGCGCCAGAATAAAGCGCAACGGGCGGCTGCCTACCACACCCAGAATACGGGTGGCGACGCCGGCCGGTCCATAACTGATCGCCATCATAAACAGAAAGCGCAGCACTTTTTTAAGGGTAACGCCAGATGCGTAACGTGTCATGAAGCAGCTCCGGGTAAATAGTCTGTCTGATGATGAACAATGCAGGGATAAAAAACGGCGCGCACCGCCGGGCGATACGCGCCGTTATCGGGCTGGCTTACAGCTGACGGAAGCGGCTGCGCACGCCAAAGGTTTCGGACGTAACATAGCGCTCCACCTCCCGTAAACGGCGCTCGCTGTTATTCAGCACTGCGTCCGCTTCATCCAGCAAATCATGGGGTGACACCGTCTCTTCGCCGCTGTACCGGCTGGCAGGCACCGGGTCCAGCACAAAGCTGAGGATGATGTACGCCAGAACGGTAAAGGCAAACAGCCCAAAGAACAGCGAAAGTACCACCATCACCCGCAACAGCTTGACCGGGACATTAAAGTAGTGCGCCAGACCGGCCAGCACGCCTTTTACCATGCCCTCTTCCGGCACCCGGTAGAGTTTTTTCTCAGTGAGACCATTGTTCATTATGACTCTCTCCAATGCGGGTGTTCGGCATCCAGGATCTCTTCCAACGCCCGGATACGATCCTGCATCCGGCGCGCGTCCTGCGTTAGCTGGGTTAAATGTTGCACATCCTGCTGGCTGAGCTGCCCGCCGCGCTGTTGGCGGCTGCTGTAATGCAGCCAAAGCCAGATCGGCGCCACAAACAGCACGAAAATGGTCAGCGGAATCGCTAAAAATAAGACGCTCATTCCTTCTCCTTAGTGTATGACACGAGAGCGGTGGCAACCGGCCCACGCACTGGGCCGGGCATCCTTGTTCCGGTTACTCCGGGCGCTGCATTCTGGCTTTCAGGGCCGCCAGTTGCGCGCTGATTTCGTCATCCGCTTTCAGCTCAGCAAACTCCTGGTTAAGCGACTTCTGTTTGCCCAGGCTGACGCTCTCGGCTTCTGCTTCCATCTGGTCAATACGGCGTTCAAACTGCTCGAAGCGCACCATGGCCTCATCCAGTTTGCCGCTGTCGAGCTGGCGGCGCACCTCACGCGAAGAGGACGCAGCCTGATGGCGCAGCGTCAGGGCCTGCTGGCGGGCGCGGGTTTCGGTAAGCTTTTTCTCAAGCTCAGTGATTTCCCCTTTCATGCGGCCCAGCGTCTCTTCCACCACCGCGACTTCGGTTTTCAGCGTGGCGACCAGAGAGGCCAGCTTCTGTTTCTCGATTAGGGCCGCGCGGGCCAGATCGTCTTTGTCTTTGCGCAGCGCCAGTTCAGCTTTCTCCTGCCACTCCGCCTGCTGGCTTTCGCCCTGCTCAATACGGCGCAGCAGCTGTTTTTTCTCGGCCAGCGCACGGGCAGAGGTGGAACGCACTTCCACCAGCGTGTCTTCCATCTCCTGGATCATCAGGCGAACCAGCTTTTGCGGATCTTCAGCCTTGTCCAGCAGGGTGTTGATGTTGGCATTTACGATGTCAGCAAAACGCGAAAAGATACCCATAAAAAACTTCCTCTTTGACGGTCACGCGACAATTGCCGCAAAATTTTTCTCTCACCGCCGCCGCAGCGTTGGTGTGCTTGATTAGCCTGTTCATTAATACAATTGCCGTGCCAGGTTTGCATAAAAAATATCTTATTGAAATAACACTACTTTTATAAAACAGCTCTGCTACGCTTATCAGCGGACTGGTCAATTTAACCAATGCGTGGTGAATTTAATCATGAGTGAATCCCTGGATAACCTGCTGGGCGAGGCCAACAGCTTTATTGACGTGCTGGAGCAGGTATCGCGGCTGGCGAAACTGAATAAACCGGTGCTGGTGATTGGCGAACGCGGCACCGGTAAAGAGCTGATTGCCCACCGGCTGCACTACCTCTCCGAACGCTGGCAGGGGCCGTTTATCTCGCTGAACTGTGCGGCATTAAACGAAAACCTGCTGGATTCAGAGCTGTTCGGCCATGAGGCCGGGGCGTTTACCGGGGCGCAAAAACGCCATCTGGGGCGCTTTGAGCGTGCGGATGGCGGCACACTGTTTCTGGATGAGCTGGCCACCGCGCCGATGCTGGTGCAGGAGAAGCTGTTGCGGGTGATTGAGTATGGCCAGCTTGAGCGGGTCGGCGGCAGCCAGCCGTTGCGGGTGGATGTGCGGCTGGTCTGCGCCACCCATGCCGACCTGCCGGCGCTGGCCGCTGCCGGCAAATTCCGCGCTGACCTGCTCGATCGGCTGGCCTTCGATGTGGTGCAACTGCCGCCGCTGCGCGAGCGCCGTCAGGACATCATGCTGCTGGCTGAGCATTTTGCCATTCTGATGTGCCGGGAACTGCACCTGCCGCTGTTCCCAGGTTTCACCGCACGCGCGCAGGACGCCCTGCTGGGCTACCCCTGGCCGGGCAACGTCCGCGAGCTGAAAAATGTGGTTGAGCGCTCGATGTACCGCCACGGCACCAGTGACGAGCCGCTGGATGAGATCATCATTAACCCGTTCAGCCCGCGCGCGAACCCAGGCCCGGCGGCCCTCACGCCTGCCCCCGGCACCCTGCCCGCGCTGCCGCTTGACCTGCGCGGCTGGCAGCATCAGCAGGAACATGACCTGTTACAGCAGGCGCTGACCCAGGCGCACTATAACCAGCGCCGCGCCGCCACCCTGCTGGGGCTGACCTACCACCAGCTGCGCGGCGTGCTGAAAAAACATGCGCTGCTGGGCGGTGACGCGCCCGACGGCGCAAAAAACGCCTGACCGCACCGGCCGCCGGCGTGCAACAGATTGGGGTGATCGCCAGAGTACGGTACAATCATCTTATTGCTTACTTAACAATGAAGCGTTTATGCGAGTCTTAACTTATTGGGTACTGGCGCTGGCCGGGTTGGCCGGCAGTGTCTGCGCCGCGCCGAAACCGGTGCCCGCCACTCCGCCCGACATCCGCCAGAGCGGCTTTGTCTACTGCGTCAGCGGCATCCTCAACACCTTTAACCCGCAGATGGCCAGCAGTGGGCTGACGGTAGATACGCTGGCGGCACAACTCTACGATCGCCTGCTGGATGTCGACCCTTACACCTACCGGTTAATCCCGGAGCTGGCGCAGCGCTGGGAAGTGCTCGACAACGGCGCGACCTACCGTTTCCACCTGCGCAAAGATGTGCCGTTCCAGACCACCGGCTGGTTCCGCCCGACCCGCATGATGAATGCCGATGATGTGATTTTCAGCTTCCAGCGGGTGGTGGATACGCACCATCCTTACCATGAGATTAACGGCGGCAGTTATCCCTATTTCGACAGCCTGAAATTTGCCGACTCCGTCAAACGTATCCGCAAAATTGACAACCATACCGTGGAGTTCCGCCTCACCCAGCCGGACGCCTCCTTCCTCTGGCACCTGGCCACTCACTACGCGCCGGTGCTGTCGGCCGAGTATGCGGCCGATCTGAGCCGCCGCGGCCATGAAGAGGAGCTGGATCGCCAGCCGGTGGGCACCGGGCCGTTTATGCTGAATGAATACCGCGCCGGGCAATATATCCGGCTGGCGCGTAACGGCGCCTACTGGAAAGGGGTACCGCGGATGCCGCAGGTGATCATTGACCTCGGCGCGGGCGGCACCGGCCGCCTCTCCAAGCTGCTGACCGGCGAATGCGATGTGCTGGCCTACCCGGCGGCCAGCCAGCTCACCATCCTGCGGGATGACCCGCGCTTACGCATGACGCTGCGCCCCGGCATGAACGTCGCCTATCTGGCGTTTAACACCGGCAAACCGCCGCTGGATAACCCCGTCGTGCGGCAGGCGATTGCACTGGCGATCAACAACCAGCGGCTGATGCAGTCGATCTATTACGGCACGGCGGAGACGGCAGCCTCTATTCTGCCGCGCGCCTCCTGGGCCTATGACAACGCCGCGCAGGTCACGGAGTACAACCCGGAAAAAGCGCGGCAATTGCTGCAAAGCCAGGGCATTTCCGGCCTGCAGCTCTATTTATGGGTGCCGACCGCCTCCCAGGCGTACAACCCCAGCCCGCTGAAAACCGCCGAACTGTTGCAGGCCGATCTGGCGCAGGTCGGCATCCAGATTGTGATTGTGCCGGTGGAGGGGCGTTACCAGGAAGCGCGGCTGATGGAGATGAACCATGACCTGACGCTCTCCGGCTGGGCCACCGACAGTAACGACCCGGACAGCTTCTTCCGGCCGCTGTTGAGCTGCGCGGCGATCCATTCACAGACCAACTATGCTCACTGGTGTAACCCGGAATTTGATGCCCTGCTGCAACGCGCCCTGCTCTCCCAGCAGCTTTCCCAGCGGATGGATGAGTACCAGCTGGCGCAGCGCATCCTGGAACAGCAGTTGCCGGTGCTGCCGCTGGCCTCTTCGCTGCGGTTGCAGGCCTACCGTTATGACATCAAAGGGCTGGTGCTCAGCCCGTTCGGCAACGCCTCCTTTGCCGGCGTGTACCGTGAGGCCCCGGAGGGATCACAACCATGATTATCTTTACCCTGCGCCGCCTGCTGCTGTTGCTGATCACCCTGTTCCTGCTGTCGCTGGTGGGGTTCAGCCTGAGTTACTTTACCCCCCACGCCCCGCTGAGCGGGGCCGCGCTGTTTGATGCTTACAGCTTTTACTTCCAGAGCCTGTTGCAGTGGGATTTCGGCGTCTCCAGCATTAACGGCCAGCCGATCCGGGAACAGCTGCACGAGGTGTTCCCGGCAACGATGGAGCTGTGCGTGCTGGCGTTCGGGCTGGCGCTGCTGATCGGCATCCCGCTCGGCATCACCGCCGGGGTAACGCGCCATAAATGGCCAGACACGCTGATCAGTATGCTGGCGCTGCTGGGCTTTTCGATGCCGGTGTTCTGGCTGGCGTTGCTGCTGACGCTGTTTTTCTCGCTGCATCTCGGCTGGCTGCCGGTTTCCGGGCGGCTTGACCTGCTCTATCAGCTCAAACCGGTGACCGGGGTAACGCTGATTGATGCCTGGCTCTCTGACTCCCCGTACCGGGATGACATGCTGCTCAGCGCCCTGCGCCATATGGTGCTGCCGATTGCCGCGCTGGCTGTGGCCCCGACCACCGAGGTGATACGCCTGATGCGCATCAGCACCGATGAGGTGTTCAGCAAAAACTATATCAAGGCGGCGGCCACCCGCGGCCTGTCCCGTTTTACCGTAATCCGCCGCCATGTGCTGCATAATGCGCTGCCGCCGATCATCCCCAAGCTCGGGCTGCAATTTTCCACCATGCTGACCCTGGCGATGATCACCGAAGTGGTGTTCAGCTGGCCGGGCCTGGGCCGCTGGCTGATCAACGCCATCCGCCAGCAGGACTACGCCGCGATTTCGGCCGGTGTGATGCTGGTGGGCGCGCTGGTGATTGTGGTCAATGTGCTGTCCGATATTCTGGGTGCGCTGACGAACCCGCTGAAACATAAGGAATGGTATGCCCTTCGATAACGTCTACCATGAGAAGCGGATTGCCGGGCCGCTGCGGGCAATGTGGCGGGCCTTTTACCGCGACCCGCTGGCGATGATTGGCTTCTACGGCGTGCTGCTGCTGGTGCTGCTCTGCCTGTTCGGCCATTACCTCGCGCCCTATACCCTCGACCAGCAGTTCCTCGGCTACCAGTTGCTGCCGCCCTCCTGGTCACGCTACGGCAACGTCTCCTTCTTCCTCGGGACGGATGACCTGGGGCGTGACATCCTGAGCCGTTTGCTTTCCGGTGCCGCGCCGACCCTCGGCTCGGCAATGGTGGTGACGGTGGCGGCGGCGCTGTGCGGGCTGATCCTGGGCGTGCTGGCGGGCGTGACCCACGGGTTGCGCTCGGCGGTCATGAACCATGTGCTGGATACCCTGCTTTCGATCCCCTCCCTGCTGCTGGCGATTATCGTGGTGGCGTTTATCGGCCCCAAGCTCGAACATGCGATGCTGGCAGTGTGGCTGGCGCTGGTGCCGCGCATGGTGCGCACCGTGTACAGCGCCGTGCATGACGAGCTGGAAAAAGAGTACGTGGTGGCGGCCCGGCTGGACGGTGCCTCTGTTCGTTATTTGCTCTGGTATGCCATACTTCCTAATATTGCTGCCGTGTTGGTCACCGAGTTCACCCGCGCCCTTTCAATGGCGATTCTGGATATTGCGGCCCTCGGTTTTCTGGATCTCGGCGCCCAGTTGCCCTCCCCGGAATGGGGGGCGATGCTGGGTGACTCGCTGGAGCTGGTCTACGTCGCGCCCTGGACGGTGATGCTGCCGGGCGCGGCCATCATGGTCAGCGTGTTGCTGATCAACCTGATGGGTGACGGGATGCGCCGGGCGATCAACGCGGGAATTGAATCATGAATCAGGTCGTTAACATGCGTAACCTTACCCGGCAGGAGGATCGCTGATGCCTCTGCTTGATATCCGTAACCTTACCATTGAATTTATGACGCCGGACGGCCCGGTCAAAGCGGTTGACCGTGTCAGCATGGCGCTGATGGAGGGGGAAGTCCGCGGGCTGGTCGGTGAATCCGGCTCCGGCAAGAGCCTGATCGCCAAGGCGATCTGCGGCGTGACCAAAGATAACTGGCGCGTGACCGCCGACCGGTTCCGTTTCAATGACATCGATCTGCTGCAACTGACGCCGCGTGAACGGCGCAAAGTGGTCGGCCACAATGTCTCGATGATTTTCCAGGAGCCGCAATCCTGTCTGGACCCGTCAGAGAGCGTCGGCCGCCAGCTGATGCAGGCGATCCCCGGCTGGACGTACAAAGGGAAATGGTGGCAACGGCTGCACTGGCGCAAGCGCCGGGCGATTGAGCTGCTGCACCGGGTCGGCATCAAAGATCATAAAGACATTATGGGCAGTTTCCCCTATGAGCTGACCGAGGGGGAGTGCCAGAAGGTGATGATTGCCATCGCGCTGGCCAACCAGCCGCGGCTGCTGATCGCTGATGAACCCACCAATGCGATGGAACCCACCACCCAGGCGCAGATTTTCCGCCTGCTGGCGCGGCTCAACCAGAACAACAACACCACGATTTTGCTGATCAGCCACGATTTGCAGACCATGAGCAAATGGGCCACCCGCATCAATGTGCTGTACTGCGGCCAGACCGTGGAGAGCGCCACCTGTGAGGATCTGCTGGCGGCACCGCATCACCCTTACACCCAGGCGCTGATCCGCGCGATGCCGGATTTCGGCCGCTCCCTGCCGCACAAAAGCCGGCTGAACACCCTGCCGGGGGCCATCCCCTCGCTGGAGCATTTGCCGATTGGCTGCCGGCTGGGGCCGCGCTGCCCTTACGCGCAGAAAAAATGCATTGAAACCCCGCCGCTGAAGCCGGTGAAAACCCATGCCTTTGCCTGCCACTTCCCGTTGAACATGGAGAAATCCTGATGGCTGAGACGCTGTTTGAGGTACGCAATCTCAGCAAAACGTTCCGCTACCGCACCGGTTTATTCCGGCGCATGAACGTGGAGGCGGTCAAGCCGGTGAGTTTTACCCTGCGTGAGCGCCAGACCCTGGCGATCATCGGTGAAAACGGCTCCGGCAAATCGACCCTGGCCAAAATGCTCTCCGGGATGGTGGAGCCGAGCGGCGGTGAAATGCTGATCGATGACCATCCGCTGGCGTTTGGTGACTACGGCTACCGCAGCCAGCGCATCCGCATGATCCTGCAAGACCCGAGCACCTCGCTGAACCCGCGCCAGCGCATCGGCCAGCTGCTGGATGCGCCGCTGCGCCTGAACACCGGGCTGGATGCCGCCGCGCGCGGGCAGCGCATCAACCAGACGTTGCGCCAGGTCGGCCTGTTGCCTGACCATGCCGCCTATTACCCGCATATGCTGGCTTCCGGCCAGAAACAGCGTGTGGCGCTGGCGCGGGCGCTGATCCTGCAGCCGCAGGTGATCATTGCCGATGAGGCGCTGGCCTCACTGGATATGTCCATGCGCTCACAAATTATTAACCTGATGCTGGAATTGCAGGAAAAGCACGGCATATCGTATATCTACGTGACCCAGCACCTCGGCATGATGAAACACATCAGCGATCAGGTGCTGGTGATGCATCAGGGCGAGGTGGTGGAGCGTGGCTGTACGGCGGAAGTGCTCGCCGCCCCGCTGCATGACCTCACCCGCCGGCTGATTAACAGCCACTTTGGCGAAGCCCTGACCGCCGATGCCTGGCGGCGTGATGCCCGTTAGTCAACACTGATCGGAGCAGATGGCGAATCATCTCCTAATTTCGCCCGGGCGTGCTAGAATCGCCCGGTTTATTAACGCGGAAGCGCGGCCCGGCGCTGCTGTCGGGCAGTCAGGCTTCCGCACGCACAATGACCACAAGGATTATTGCTATGGGTTTTCTTACCGGCAAACGCATTTTGATTACTGGCGTTGCCAGCAAACTTTCCATCGCTTACGGTATTGCTCAGGCTATGCACCGCGAAGGCGCGGAACTGGCATTCACTTACCAGAATGACAAGCTGAAGTCCCGCGTTGAAGAGTTCGCGACTGAACTGGGTTCCAACCTGGTGCTGCCGTGCGACGTGGCAGAAGATGCCAGCATCGATGCAATGTTTGCTGAACTGGCTAAATCCTGGCCGAAATTTGACGGCTTCGTTCACTCCATTGGTTTCGCCCCGGCTGACCAGCTGGACGGCGACTACGTCAATGCCGTGACCCGCCAGGGCTTTGGCGTGGCGCACGACATCAGCTCCTACAGCTTTGTGGCCATGGCTAAAGCCTGCCGCGCCATGCTGAACCCGGATTCCGCCCTGCTGACCCTCTCTTACCTGGGTGCAGAGCGCGCCATCCCGAACTACAACGTGATGGGCCTGGCGAAAGCCTCTCTGGAAGCCAACGTGCGCTACATGGCGAACGCGATGGGCCCGGAAGGCGTGCGTGTTAACGGCATCTCTGCCGGCCCGATCCGCACCCTGGCAGCCTCCGGCATCAAAAACTTCCGTAAGATGCTGGCACACTGCGAAGCAGTGACCCCGATCCGCCGTACCGTGACCACCGAAGACGTGGGTAACTCCGCAGCCTTCCTGTGCTCCAACCTGGCAGCCGGTATCTCCGGTGAAATCCTGCACGTTGACGGCGGTTTCAACATCGCTGCGATGAACGAGCTGGAAATCAACTAAGCCTCCTGCCGCCTGGTGGCGGCAGCGTAATCAAACCGGCCGGTGGCCGGTTTTTTTATGCCGGTGATCCCCCTTGTGCCCTCCACGCCGGCGAAAACGCGCCCTCTTCCTCATGGTAATTCGCCCTTCCCCCATTTTCTGTTGGAAATGTGATTTAAAACGGATAAACCCCTTCCAACACCCCGGTTAATTACCTCATGTGGTAAAAACATTTTTTTCAACCTGAATTTTAAGCAGGAATTGGGATCTCTATCACGTTTTTACCGGGTGAGAGAAAAAGCAGCGATCTTCTTCATTCATTAAAAAGGGGAATATAGGGGAAAAGGGATGACTGCCCTTATCATCTTCAATCAGACTATTCAGAGATAACCGGATGAACTGCTAAGGCGTTAAAAAGCAGAATATATCACTAATAAAAATTTGGATGGCGATTAATCAATATAATAGTTTGGAAAACCTACGGAACATAAACGTTAATCCTGCATAACATTTGCAACACCTTCTCATTATGCCGCTGGAATTATATGTAACAGGTTATGTCAAATAGCTTGCCTCATTGACAAAGATCGGGAACATTACCCTTCGCTCTTCATCTTATAACAATGCGAAGGATGTTTCCGGCATCACTTCTGCGCCTTCCCTGTGCAACTTAAAACAGGCTGTGAATAAAGAGGTTTCAGTGTCAACATCAAACAAACAGACATCACAAGACGTCAGCTTGAACGCGTTCAAACAACCGAAAGCGTTTTATCTGATCTTCTCTATCGAACTCTGGGAACGTTTCGGCTTTTACGGTCTGCAGGGCATTATGGCGGTGTACCTGGTCAAGCAGCTTGGCCTGAGTGAAGCCGATTCCATTACCCTGTTCTCCTCCTTCAGCGCGCTGGTGTATGGCTTTGTGGCCATCGGTGGCTGGCTGGGTGACAAAGTGCTGGGGTCCAAACGTGTTATTGTGCTCGGTGCACTGGTGCTGGCCGTGGGTTATGCCTGCATCGCCTACTCCAATCATGAGATCTTCTGGGTGTATGTCGGTATGGCGACGGTTGCCGTGGGCAGCGGCCTGTTTAAGGCAAACCCTTCCTCCCTGCTTTCTACCTGCTATGAGAAAGATGACCCGCGCCTGGATGGCGCCTTCACCATGTACTATATGTCGGTGAATATCGGTTCCTTCTTCTCTATGCTGGCAACACCGTGGCTGGCCGCCAGATTTGGCTGGAGCGTGGCGTTCTCCCTGAGCGTGGTCGGGATGCTGATCACCCTGGTGAACTTCCTGTTCTGCTCGAAGTGGGTGAAAAACCACGGTTCCAAACCCGATTTTGAACCGTTGCAGATGAATAAACTGCTGATGACCATTGTGGGCGTGATTGCGCTGGCGGCGGTGTCCACCTGGCTGCTGCACCACCAGGATATCGCCCGCCTGGCGCTGGGTGTGGTGTCTCTGGGGATCATTTTTATCTTTGCCAAAGAGACGTTTGCCCTGAAAGGCACCGCCCGCCGCAAAATGATCGTGGCGTTCCTGATGATGATCGAAGCAGTGGTGTTCTTTGTGCTCTACAGCCAGATGCCGACCTCACTGAACTTCTTCGCCATCCATAACGTCGAGCACAGCCTGTTAGGTATCAGCATGGAGCCGGAACAGTATCAGGCACTCAACCCGTTCTGGATCATGCTGGCCAGCCCGCTGCTGGCGGCCTTCTATGCCAAAGCCGGTGACCGGTTGCCGATGCCGCACAAATTCGCTGTGGGCATGGTGCTCTGCTCCGCGGCCTTCCTGGTGCTGCCGTGGGGTGCTTCAATGGCAAACGACGCCGGTATCGTGTCGGTGAACTGGCTGGTGCTGAGCTATGCCCTGCAAAGTATTGGTGAGCTGATGATCTCCGGCCTCGGCCTGGCGATGGTGGCCCAACTGGTGCCGCAACGCCTGATGGGCTTTATCATGGGTTCCTGGTTCCTCACCACTGCGGCGGCCGCGATCATTGCCGGTAAGGTGGCTAACCTGACCGCCGTGCCGCAGGACATCACCGATGCCCATGCCTCCCTGGCGATCTACAGCCACGTCTTCCTGCAGATTGGTATCGCTACCGGCGTGATCGCCGTGCTGATGATTCTGGCTGCGCCGAAACTGCACCGCATGACGCAGGACACGGCCGAAGAACGCAAAAAGGTTGAACTGGTCAAGGCGCGCTAATCCCCGCCTGTTGCCTGAAAAACGCTCCTCCGGGAGCGTTTTTTTATGCCTGCCGTCCGGCCTGCAGCATGACCAGCGCTTTTGCCATGCAGCTTTCTACGCCTGCCACAAAGGACACCGGCGCGATCAGCCCCAACTGCGCCTGATGCGCTTTGTCTGCCCCCTGCTTCAGGGCATCGGCCAGCGCCGCATAGAGCGGGGTCTGGAGCGCGATCGCCTGTAACAGCATCGCCTTTTTTACCGGGTAAAGCTGGGACAACAGCTGTTGCGCCCGTTTTCCCGCCTCACCGCCCTGTTTGCTGACCGCCTCAAGCTGGGCCAATGTGCGGTTCAGTTGCTGCATCAGGCTTTCACTCATGATTCATCCCCCCTTGTGCCGACGGTGACAGTAACGGCATAAGCCGCCCGGCATAGCTGACCCGGCGGCTGTACTCCTCCAGCGCCGGGTGGGCATCCACCGGCTCATCCAGGTTGCGCAACGTCTCCTGCTGCGCCGTGTGCAGCGCAGTCATCATCCCTACCATCCGGACGCTCAGGGCCTGCCCCTGCTCGTCGGCGTGTTCGGCATCGTTCAGTGCCTCCAGCGCCTGTTGACGCCGGGTGGGGCCGGTCTGTGGATCGTCCAGCACCTGCTGTGCGGTGTTGCGCAATTCTGCGGCGCTGGTCAGGTAAAGCGCCATATAGCCTGAGCCGTTGGCCTCAAAATCCTCAGCCAGCAGGCCGGCGAGCTGGCTCACTATCGGCTGGTAGGTGCTCATCAGCAGCCTGACCTGGGTGATTTTGCGCTGGAAGTAGTACTGTTGACCCAGCGCCTCCCCCATTTCCCGGATGGGCCGGGCGACGGCCGCAGGCAGGAACATGCCCAACGCCGTCTGGGTGTTGTCGAGCAGGCCGTTAAACGCTGCCGCGGCTTCCGGGGTGCGCTCCTGCCGCAGCAACGCCTGCAACGCTTCGCCATACTGTTGCAGCGCCCGTGCCGCGGCGACCCGCTGCACGGTATGTTCCAGCGGCAGATCCTGCCGCATCGGGATGCCGCTGCTGCGCGTCAGTTGCAGGTACTGTTGCTGATACGCCATGCGGTTAATCCCCTGATGCATCATGATCAGCGCCTGTTCGCTCAGTTTTCCCGCCTCTGCATTCCGCTCAGCAAAATTTTCTGCGGTGTGCTGCGGCTGGGTATCCGTGGCGCAGCCCACCAGTAAGCAGGCGGAAAGTAACGCCATAACCAGCCAGGCGCTGTGCCGCCATGCGCGTTTTATTAACCCCGATCTTTTTATAAACCCTGATCTTTTTATCAACATGCCGCCCCCACTCTCCTGCCTGCCACACAGGGGTAACCTTAGCCTGCCGGGATCGTCCCCGGCAGAGGCGGTACGGCTAAATGAGGAAAAATGAGGGAGATGAGCGGGCTGCCCGCCGGTTACAGGTGGCTGACCCAGTTCAGGTGCGTCGGGGTGCCGGTGGCCATCGGCGGTGCATTCAGCAACGCCGTACGCACATCACGCGATGACATGCCGTACTCCTGCACCAGCAGGCGGCGCAGGGCCGCAGGCGACAAACCGCAACGGCGGGCGATGGCGGTCAGGCTCAGATCAGAGAGTGACGTGGTGCGCATCAGCCGCCGTGCCAGTGTGGCGCGCCGGTTACGGATAAACAGCGCAATGCCGCCCATCGGTTCAAACAGCCGGTAAAGTGCCGCGCGAGACAGGCCAAACTGGCGGCACAGCATCTCCGCCGTCAGCGGCTGCGCCAGATGCTGCTCAATATAGAGGCAGATTTGCTCCAGCCGCGAACTGTGCATGAAAGGCGTCTCCACCGGCGTGCCCGCCACCAGCGCCAGGGTATGCAGGATCAACGCGGCCGCCCCTTCACCGGTAGCCAGCACTTCCGGCTCACTCAGGGTGTCGAAGACCTGCAACATGGCATTGAAATGCTGGCGCAGCAAAAAGCTCATCGGTGAGGCCGCAGGCAACACCCGGCCATGCAGCGCGGCAATATCCAGGCTCAGGGCCACCGTGTGTTTCGGCAGGATGATGTACTGATACGTGCAGAGATGCGGCGGTGATTTGCTCGGGTGAACGTGGATGGCGATCGGCTGGGAAGAGTCCTGGATCAGCACATCCCCCTGCGTGAGGGAGAAACGGCGGCCAAAACATTGGCACTCCATGCCGCCCAGCATGATGATGAAGATCAATACATGATCGGGCATGGAAAAAACGTTGCCGCGCTGGCGGTGGATATCGTGCTCACTGACATTCAGCACCCCGCCCACCAGACGGCCGAAATTATAGCCGGTCACTTCCCAGTCAAAGCCGGTAAAGGCCTGGCGGGAGAGCTCCAGCTTCAGGCCGGCGGATGACATGCCGTCCTCCCACTCATAAAAACGCGTGTCAAAATCCTCATAAATATGGGCAGAATCAGTAATCTTTCGCGTAATAAGATGGCTCATCGTCCTCTCCGGGCGCGGACATAACAGGTGGGCGGTCAGGGGGCTTTCATCCGAAAGCCGTGTCCTTCATTATCGGCATGAGGCCGCTGATATTTACCCTCACCGGTGGCTTTTTAAGCAGCATTTTGCTTTTGCGCCGTGCCGCGCCGTATCGTGGTTTCACCGTGGCCTGCGGGCCACCCTCTTCCGGGAGCTTTGCGATGCTGACCATACTGGGAAGGACGTCCTCTATTAACGTCCGGAAAGTGCTGTGGACCTGTGACGAACTGGCGCTGGATTACCGGCAGGAGATGTGGGGCCACGGCTTTCAGGAGACGCACCAGCCGGCGTTTCTGGCACTGAACCCCAATGCGCAGGTGCCGGTGCTCCGGGACGGGGAGTTTGTGCTGTGGGAGTCAAACACCATCTGCCGTTATCTGGCTGCCGCCGGGCCGGAGACAACGCTTTACCCGCAGGGCGCCCGCGCCCGTGCGGAGATTGAGCGCTGGATGGACTGGCAACTCGGCGATATGAACAGTGCCTGGCGCTACCTGTTCAATGCGCGGATGCGCAATACCCCGGCCGAGCCGGACCCGGCCCAGCTGGCGGAAAGTGAGGCCGGCTGGAACCAACATCTCACTTTGCTGGCCAGTCAGCTGGCGCAGACCGGTGCCTATGTGACCGGCGGCACCTTTACCCTGGCCGACATTGTGCTGGGGCTGTCGGTGCATCGCTGGCTGATGACGCCGATGTCACACCCGGCGTTACCGGCGATTGACCGCTATTATGACCTGCTGCGCGAACGGCCGGGGTTTGCCCGTTATGCCACCCAGCAATGGCCCTGAGCCGGGCGCGGTCAGCCGTGTGCCGGCCCGGCGTCATGCGGGGGCCGGCGCACAAATCATTCACGATGATAATTTTCTCGCGCAAACCAATCACTCTTTGGTACCCTTTATCTCGCTGACTCTTCAGTAAAATGAACCCGTTTACGCCACCCTTCCGCTTCCTGAGATGCCGATGGAAAAAAGAAAATTCCTGGATGAATCGCGCCAGCTCAAGCGGCTGAATGCCCTGACCCGCCGGCAATCCCACATTTACAAATGGTTTGCCATTGTCGCGGCCCTGGATTGCCTGTTGGTGTCGTTCTATGACCAGGATATGCGCAATATTCTCTTCTCCGGCGCGGTGTGTGTGGTGAGTACCTATCTCTACCTGCGCGACCGGGCCAGGGCGCGCCGGTATCGCCGGGAGTGGGATGAAAAATTTGGCCCAAAGCCCTGAGTAGTGCCTGCTTCCCCCGGCACCCCGCCGCGTTCCCTCCTTACCTTATTGTGAATAATCCGTTGCCGTTCAGGTTGCCGCGCTGGAAAGCCGGTTGTCATGCCTGGGGTTGCCGGGCGCACGCTGATTCAGGGGGTTCCCCCTGGCCGGATAAAATAAGGCCGACGGTACTTAGAGCGTGATAAACAGTTGAAGATACTTAAATAAACAGAATGGCGTTATGATTGCCTGGCAGAATTAAAAAATGCAGTAAAATAATTCACTTATCGCCTGTCCTGCGCGAGACGCCGTCATATTTCAGTGCTAATCTTGCCGCTTCCCCCTGCTCAGGACGTTTGAAAATGCTCAATGACATTGCCATATGTCAGGCGGTGCTGAATGCACTCCCGGAAGCCACCCTTATAAAAGATGACTCGCTGCAACTGGTTTTTGTGAACAAAAGGGCGTGTGATTTTTTTGGTTATTCCCGTGAAGAGCTGGTCGGGCAGAATTTCACCTTTTTTATGACGGCAGACCAGGCCGCCCGGCACACCAGCCGCGCCCTAAAAGTATTAAAGAGCGGTGAACAGCTTGAAAGTGAGGAGGTCATTACTGACGGGGCCAACAAAAGCCGGACAGTGCTGATCCGCAAATCGCGCATTACCCTGAACAACCGTTTCTATGTGCTCTCTATTCTCAGTGACATTTCACTGCTGCGCAGTTCAGAGGCGCAGATCCGTTACCTTGCCTACCATGACACCCTGACCGGCCTGCCGAACCGCACCTCACTGAATGAGGAGCTGCACCAGCTGGCGGCCCGCAGCCTCTACCATCCGCAACATTGCGCTTTGCTGGTGTTCAACCTGAACTATTTCACTGTGCTGAATGACACTTACGGCTACCAGTCCGGTGACAGCATTCTGTGTGAGTTTGGCCAGCGACTGCGCACGCTGATCGGCCAGCAGGGGATGCCGGCGCGCCTGGGGGCGGATGAGTTTGCCGTGCTGCTGCGCGGCAAATCGGCCATTGAGGAGGTTGAGCCGGTTGCCAGTGCCATCATCGCCATGATGCATGAGCCGTTTACCCTGACCCAGGCCAAACCGGTGGTCACCCTCTCCTGCGGTATCGTCAGCCTGAACAGCGAAAACCTCACCGCCGGGGAGATCCTGCGGCGCGGCAATGCGGCCCTGCGAGAGGCGCAGCGCCAGGGGCAGAACACCTTCTGCTTCTACTCCGAAGCGCTGGATGCCGGTTCAGAGAACAAACGGGTGATGGTGAAAGCACTGGCGGAATCGCTGACCAAAGAGGGCGAACTGACCTGCGTCTACCAGCCGATTTTGCGCAGCAGCGATGAAAAAATCATCGGGGTTGAGGCACTGGCACGCTGGACGCACCCGCAACTGGGGCCGGTGCCGCCGGTGCAATTTATCGCGCTGGCAGAAGAGACCGGGCTGGTGAGCCAGCTGGGGGAATCGGTGTTGCGCCAGGCGTGCCGCCATATCAAACCGCTGGGGGATCTGCGGTTGGCGATCAACGTGTCAGCCGTGCAATTGCGTGAACGGCAGTTCGCTGAAAAAACCCTGGCCCTGCTGCATGAAGAGGGCTTCCCCTGCCACCGGCTGGAGCTGGAACTCACCGAAACCGCCGTGATGAACGCCGATGCCGACAGCCTGCAACAGCTGATGCAACTGCGCAACGCCGGCATCAAAATCTCGCTGGATGATTTCGGTACCGGCTACTCCAGCCTGAGCCTGCTGAAAGACATTGCGGTAGACAGCGTCAAAATCGACCGCTCTTTTGTGCAATACGTCAATGACGTTACGGATACGGCGGCGATCGTCACGGCGGTATCGCAACTCGGCAACAAGATGAAGCTGAACGTGATTGCCGAAGGGGTGGAGAACGATCTGCAAAAACGTTTCCTGCTGACCGCCGGTTGCTCCCATATGCAGGGTTTCCTGTTTTCACGCCCGGTGCCGGTGGATGTGCTGACCGCGCTGCTGCCTGCCGCCTGACCCCTGCCTGACAGAATGCCCGTTCCCCGCCCTTTACCCAGGGAACGGCATCATCCATAAGCAAAAACAATAATAACGTTTTTGGTATTAATTCATTCAATTGGTACTCTGCCCTGTGCTGCGTCATAGTCTTGGCAGGCGGTGCTCCCGCTTAAAGAAGCCGAAAAATCAACCCACTATGGAACAGCTCATGACGCCCTCTGCCCCTCTGAACGGCCCTTCCGGCACCCCCGCGGTGACCCTGGCCTGTGGCGTGCGTGCTGCTGATAAATCGAAGAAACCGTCGCTCATCTGACCGGGCGCTGTCCCGTCAGGTGAGATGACAGGACAGCGGCATCACGGCAACGTGCCCCTTTCCTGGCCTCTTTCCCCCTGGCGGCACCTACTTTTCAAGGAGAAGAACATGTCACACTTTTCAGGTATCTGGGTTCCGCTGGTCACCCCTTTCCGCCAGGGCGCGCTGGATCTGCCCGCACTGAAAACCCTGGCGACGTCACTGATTGCCTCCGGCGTGTCAGGCGTGGTGGTGTGCGGCACCACCGGTGAAGCCGCCGCCCTGAGCGACGAAGAACAGTTACAGGCGCTGGATGCGGTGCTGGAGGTGGTGCCGGGTGCGCAGGTGGTAATGGGGCTGGCCGGTAACCATCTGCCCTCCATCCTGGCGATGCAGGATGCTGTTCAGCAGCGGCCGGTTGCCGGGTTGCTGGTGGCGGCCCCCTACTATATCCGCCCGACCCAGGCAGCGCTGGCCCACTATTTCACCACGCTTGCCGATCGCACCCACCTGCCGATCATCCTGTATAACGTCCCTTACCGCACCGGCATTGCGCTGGAGTGGGAGACGCTGCGCCGCCTGAGCGATCACCCGCGGATTGTGGCGATCAAAGATTGTGGCGGCAATGCCGAGCTGACGCTGGACCTCATCCATGACGGCAAGCTGGATGTACTGACCGGCGAGGATACCCAGATGCTCACGGTGCTGGCACTCGGCGGCACCGGCGCGATTACCGCCTCGGCCCACCTCTGCCCGGCGCAGTTCGTCGCGCTGGTGCAACAGGTGAAAGAGGGCAACCTTCCGGCAGCCCGCGCCACCTTCTTTGGCCTGTTGCCGATGATCCGCCTGCTGTTCTCGATTGCCAACCCGGTCGCCATCAAGTGCGCCCTGGCGTTGCAGGGGCAGATGGAAAACGAGCTGCGCGAACCGATGCTGGCGGCCCCTGCCGACGTCGAACAGGCGCTGCGCGACTATTTCACCCTGCACATGCACTAGGCTTATCTTGCCCCTCCCGCCAAAAGGCGGCGAACCGGGTTTACCCCATGACGCCGCTTTTTATTCAGTATTTCGCACACTTACACCCTGACTTTTCCCCTACCGGCTTCTAGGATAAAGGTTTACCCCCCTGATGGAGCCTTACGATGAAACTTTACTACAAGCCGGGTGCCTGCTCGCTCTCCCCCCATATCGTTCTGCGTGAAGCCGGGCTGGACTTCAGCATCGAAAAGGTCGATCTGGTGTCGAAAAAGACCGAGCATGACGCGGATTTCCTGGCAATCAACCCGAAAGGCCAGGTGCCGGTGCTGCAACTGGACGACGGCAGCTTCCTGACGGAAAACGCGGTGATTGTGCAATACCTGGCCGACCAGAAGCCTGACCGCCAGCTGTTGCCCGAAGCCGGCACCCCGGCGCGTTACCATGCCCTGGAGTGGCTTAACTATGTGGCAACCGAGCTGCACAAAGGCTTCAGCCCACTGTTTAACCCGCGTTTCCCGGACGAGGCCAAAACGGTGGCACGTGAGCTGCTGGAGAAGAAGTTTATTTTCCTGAACGATCAGCTGGCGGAGAAAGAGTATCTGCTGGGGAGCCGGTTCAGCGTGGCCGATGCCTATCTGTTTACGGTCCTGAACTGGGCAAACGCGCTGAAATTTGATTTTTCCGCCCTGCCGCACCTGAGTGCCTTTGTTGAGCGCATGAAGGCCCGCCCGGCAGTGGATGCCGCCCTGACGGCGGAAGGGTTGAAATAACGCTGAGGCGTGAAGCAGGGGCAGCCACTGCCCCTGCAAATATCAGAGTTTTTCTGCGGTAAAATGGTGGGTTGGGCGGGCAATCGCCTCTTGTGCCGCCACCACCTGCAACTCATATTCGCCCATCTGCCGGGTCGTCAGCATCACCTCGTAGACCGCTGCCGTCACATGTTCCAGCGCCTTGTCCAACGGCTCGCCCTTCAGCAGATTCACTAACAACAAACCACTGGTGAGATCGCCGACGCCGACCGGCTGGCGATCGGGGAACGTCACCAGCGGGCGGCTGATATGCCATGCCTCTTCCGCGGTGACCAGCAACATCTCAAACGCATCCGCACGGCGGGCGGCACGGGCCAGGTGTTTCACCAGCACGATTTTCGGCCCCTGGGCGCAGAGCGCGCGGGCAGTGGCGACGGCATCATCCACGCTGTTAATGGCGCGGCCGCTCAGTTGCTCCAGCTCAATCAGGTTCGGCGCGATGACATCACTGCTGGGCAGCGATTGTTTGCAGTGGAACTCCGCCACGCCCGGCGCCACGATGCACCCTTTTTCCGGGTGGCCCATCACCGGGTCACAGAAATAAATCGCCTGCGGATTAGCCTGTTTTACCCGGCGGACAATCTCCTGAATATGCTCGCCCTGCTCTGAGGAACCGATGTAGCCGCTCAGCACCGCATCACAGTGTTTCAGCTGATCGATGTCCGCAATCCCCTGCACAATCTCGGTCAGATGGCTGGCGGGCATGACGCAACCGGTCCAGCGGCCATATTGGGTGTGGTTGGAAAACTGCACCGTGTTGAGCGGCCAGACGTTGACACCCATGCGGCGCATTGGGAATTCGGCAGCACTGTTACCGGCGTGGCCGAATACCACATGCGATTGAATGGAAAGTATATTTTTCATTGCAACAACCTACTCTCTTACCCTTGCCAAAAGCGCCGGTTATGCCGGCACCCGGATGCCGCCGACGTAAGCGGCGACACGCTGTGTTTCAACCGGTGTGGCCGGTCAATATTATCGCCCGCGCTGCGGGCAAAAGGGTGATTACCCGCATGACGGGCAACCCCTGTCATCGGCCTGCATCGCAGGCAAAAATAAAGGGGGCACTAAGCCCCCTTCTGCATCATGCGCCGTTTATTTCCAGCACACCAGGCAGTAATGTTTTTTGCCGCGGCGCAGCAGGGTGTAACGGCCGAACAGACGATCTTCTGCCGTGAAGCGGTATTCAGCGTCTGCTTGTTTCTCACCGTTTACCTGCACCGCATTGGACGTGATCATGGTACGTGCCTGCCCGCGGGACGGCACCAGCTCAGCATTCACCAGGGCCTGTTGCAGATCGGCATCCTGCTCCAGTTCGATAGCCGGCATCCCGTCCTGCGCCAGCTGGGCGAAGTCCGCTTCGGTCATGTCACTCAGCGCCCCGGAGAAGAGGCTGGCGGTGATACGGCGGGCCGCTGCCAGCCCTTCCTCGCCATGCACCATGCCGGTGACCTGCTCGGCCAGCACATACTGCGCGCGCGGGGCCTTGCCGCTGTTTTTATCTTCCTCTTCCAGCGCGTTGATCTCGTCCAGGCTCAGGAAGGTAAAGAACTTCAGGAAACGGTAAACATCGGCGTCCGCGGTGTTGATCCAGAACTGGTAGAATTTGTACGGGCTGGTTTTTTTCGGGTCCAGCCACACCGCGCCGCCTTCGGTTTTACCGAATTTGGTGCCGTCTGACTTGGTGATAAGCGGCACCGTCAGGCCGAACACCTGTTTCTGGTGCATACGGCGGGTCAGGTCGATACCGGAGGTGATGTTACCCCACTGGTCGGAGCCGCCGATTTGCAGCTCAACGCTGTGCAGGCCATACAGTGAGGCGAAATCGTACCCCTGCAACAGGTTGTAGGAGAACTCGGTGAACGAGATGCCGCTGTCTTCGCGGTTCAGACGCTGTTTCACCGCTTCCTTGTTGATCATCTGGTTGACGGAGAAGTGCTTGCCGATATCACGCAGGAAGGTCAGCACATTCATGTTGCCGAACCAGTCGTAGTTGTTGGCCGCTATCGCGCTGTTCTCACCGCAATCAAAATCCAGGAACGGGGAGACCTGGCGGCGGATCTTCTCCACCCACTCTGCCACGGTGTCGCTGGTATTGAGCTTGCGCTCGGCGGCCTTGAAGCTCGGGTCACCGATAAGGCCGGTCGCCCCGCCCACCAGCGCCACCGGCTTGTGCCCGGCCAGCTGGAAACGTTTGAGGCAGAGTAACGGAACCAGATGGCCCAAGTGCAAGCTGTCTGCGGTGGGATCGAAACCGCAATAGAGTGCAATTGGCCCTTGCGCCAGTCGCTCTGCTAACGCTTTTTCATCCGTTACCTGGGCGATAAGGCCCCGCTCTTGCAATTGTGCAATCAAATTACTGCTGGTCATCAATGACTCCGTTAAGGGTGGGTAGTAAGTCGTGCCGCGTTGCTTGCCGTGTCAGGAAAAGCCTGCCCGGCCACGGCGAAATCCGGCAAAGCACATAGAATAAAGCGCCCGTAGCCCGAGCGCCAGAAGTAAGCACGGTTTTTACCGCTCAGGGGGCCAGGCGGTCGATTTTCCAGCCATCCGCCTGACGCTGGTAGATAAACCGGTCGTGCAGGCGATGTTCGCCGCCCTGCCAGAACTCAACCGAATCAAATACCACGCGGAACCCGCCCCAGAAGCTGGGCAGCGGCACTTCACCCTGCTGGAACTTCTGCTTCAGCTCGAGGAATTTGCTCTCCAGCACACCGCGCGCGGAAATCCGGGAGGATTGCTGCGACACCCAGGCACCGATCTGGCTCTCTTTCGGCCGGCTGCTGAAATACTTTACGACCTCCAGCGTAGAGAGCCGCTCCGCACGCCCGAGGAAACTGACCTGCCGCTCCAGCGTGTGCCAGGGGAAATGCAGGCTGATTTTGGGGTTATGGCTGAGGTGCTGTGCCTTGCGGCTGCCGAGGTTGGTGTAGAACACCAGCCCTTTTTCGTCATAGTGTTTGAGCAGCACAATCCGCTGGAACGGCTGGCCCTCTTCATCAACGGTGGCCACACACATTGCCGTCGGGTCAGCCAGTTGCGCATCGCACGCCTGTTGCAGCCACAGGGTGAAGAGATCCAGCGGATCGTCTGTCAGGTCATGGCGGCGCAAACCGCCTTTGGTGTATTCACGCCGTAAATCGGCGATAGAGAGTTTTTCAGTCATAGCCCATGTGATCCTGTCAACATGTACAACACGGCCAGCCCCGGCCCGCCGCAGTCACGGCGGCCGGTCAGCGGCTGACCACACAATCAGAAATAATGATTTCATCATCCCGCTGGATCAACGCTTTCTCGCCCTGTGACCAGTAGGTATAGCGGCCGTCACTGTATTTGGCCCCGGACGCAGCCTCCACATGCGGCAGGTGGAGCTGCTCCCCGTCCAGCACCAGGCTCACGCTCTGGCGATCGGCCGCCTGGTTCACGGTCAGCGGCAGGGTGCCGCATTGATAGTGGACAGACTGCGCCACCGGCTGGCTGACATGGCTGCATCCGGCCAACGCCAGCAGCGCGGCCGCAGTAAGTAACTGTTTATACATCTGAATCTCCTTGTTATCCGGGCAGTGTCAGCACAGCAACCCGCTTGCGCCGGGGTAAACCGCGCCCAGTACGGCAGCGGCCGACGCCCCGGTGACAGACGGCAGATTACCCGGCAGCCCGGAAAGCGTGCGGGAGGCCAGCCAGGCAAAGGCCAGCGCTTCCATATCATCACCGCTGATGCCGAACGGATCGGTGGGGCTGACCTCGGTGCCCGGCAGCAACGCGGCCAGGCGGGTCATCACCAGCGGGTTACGGGCGCCGCCGCCGCAGACCAGCAGCCGCTCACAGCCGCCGCTGAGCAATACCTGTTCAGCAATGGTGACCGCCGTCAGCTCGGCCAGCGTGGCCTGGACATCTTCCGGCACCAGGCCGGGATAGGCTGCCAGATGGCGCTCCAGCCAGGCGAGGTTGAAATATTCGCGCCCGGTGCTTTTCGGGGCCGGGGCGGCAAAATAGGGGTCTGCCAGCATCTGCTGCAACAGCGCGATAGCCGGCCGCCCTGCCAGCCCCAGCGCGGCATCTTCATCATACGGCAGCGCGCGCTGACGCCAGATCCAGGCATCCATCAGCATATTACCGGGGCCGGTATCAAACCCGCGTACCGGCTGGCCGGGCAGCAGCAGGGAAAGATTGGCGATGCCGCCGATATTCAGCACCATCCGCCGCTCGTTCGGGTGGGAAAGCAGCGCATCATGGAACGCCGGCACCAGGGGCGCGCCCTGTCCGCCCAGCGCAATGTCACGCCGCCGGAAATCGCCCACGGTGGTGATGCCGGTCAGGGCAGCGATGCGGTGGTTGTCACCCAGTTGCATGGAAAAAGGGGCGACGCCATTGGGTTCATGCCAGACAGTCTGGCCGTGACACCCGATGGCGGTAATGTCGCCCGCCTGTACCTGATAGTGGGCCAGTAACCCCTGCACAGCGTCGGCAAACAGCTGCCCAAGCTGGGCATCCAGTTGCCCCACCTGTGACAGTGTCACGCTTTGCCCCTGGCACATGCCCAGGATTGCCTGCTTCATCGCCGGCGGTATGGGGTGGGAATAACTGCCCTGCTGCGCCACCATGCGTTCATCAATGGCGGCCAGCACAACGTCTATCCCATCCAGGCTGGTTCCCGACATGACACCGATATAACGGCCTGACTTCATAACCTGTCCTCTTAGTGCACCGCCCTTCACTACACCAGATTTAACGGCTTAACGCCATGAAAGCGGCTGATTTTTTAACATCCCTGCGATCACAGGCGTTATTCAACGCCGCGGCATGCTGAACGGCTGTCAGAAACCTAAATACCCGTTTATTATCCGTTGACGGGCAGAAAGGTATGCTGCCCGGCAGTACACCGGCAAAATAGCCATTGGGCCGGTTATCAGCCATACTTTCACCGGTCGTTATCATCATTACGTCGTCAGGCAGGAAGTGCCGGGGACGGAGCGTAAAAAAATAGGAGTTTTTTATGATTAAGCGTCTTCTCGTGGTGGCATTAACGGGCGTAACGCTGACAGGTTGTGTAAACGACAGCGCCCTTTCCGGTGATGTCTATACCGCTGATCAGGCCAAACAGGTGCAGAATGTGACTTACGGCACCATCGTTTCAACGCGCCCGGTACAGATTCAGGGCGGTGAAGAGAATAACGTCATCGGGGCGATTGGCGGCGCGGTATTGGGTGGGTTCCTGGGTAACACCGTGGGTGGTGGTTCCGGCCGTAGCCTGGCCACAGCCGCAGGGGCAGTAGCCGGGGGTGTTGCGGGCCAGGGCGTGCAGGGTGCGCTGAACCGCAGCAACGGCGTCGAGCTGGAGATCCGTAAAGATGACGGCAACACCATCATGGTGGTGCAGAAAGCCGATGCCAGCAAATTCAGCGTTGGCCAGCGCGTGAGCCTGGCCAGCAGCGGCAGCACGGTGACTGTCTCCCCGCGCTAATCCCTGCTGAACGAGAAACCGGCGGCCAATGGCCGCCGGTTCTGTCTGTGTGCTGTGAAGTCGGTAAAATTTGTTATTTATTATGTAACTCGATGATGTTTTCTTCCAATTTTCCTATCAGTTTTGTCAGTAACTCCACCTCTTGCGGCGTAATACCGGCCAGGATTTCCTGACGGGTAGAATCAATCACATTCTCAACCTCGCCGATCACCGGCGCAGCCGCCTCTGTGAGTTTGATGCGCTTGGCCCGACGGTCACTGGCGCAGGTGTGACGGGTAATCAGCCCCTTCTCTTCCAGTTGGTCAAGCGTACGCACCAGCGACGGCTGCTCAATGCCAATGGCTTTCGCCAGCTGGATCTGTGACTGCTCAGGCGGTAGCCTGTTGATATTATGCAATGTCACCCAGTGGGTTTGGGTCATTTCCAGTGGTTTAAGCCGATGGTCAATCAGGGCACGCCATACGCGTACCAATCGTGCTAAATCTGAACCTAAGTTGGACTCCAATTGCCCCTCCTTATAATTAGCGTGCTAACATTGTTTCCCAGAGTGTAGCCTATTTTGGAGAGATAAGAACCCAAATTCAATTATATATATCATTATAATGATATTTGACTTAATAATTTATGACATGAATCATTCATCTGTTTTTAAAACAAATAAGTATTCATCCAAATAATAATACCCAGGTTAATAACCTTATTCTTTCCGTCAAATAACCTCTAAATGTGCAGGTATCCGGCGATTCCCTCTATAGACAGCCTATATTTAGTGCGTTTTCACCAGGGTTAGTATTAGGGCGGGTGAGACGCCGCGCTTTGCACAAAAACGACAGTCTTGAAACCTGCGGTCGTTTTGTTGAGGGATCTGACAGGATTTTTGATAACCGTGAGGGTTTCTCATCGGGTTTCAGGAGAAGGGTAAATAAATAATGACATGTAAGATATTAAAATAGTCTGCATACTTTTGATCTGGGTCGTGGCAATTTTTGCAGGTGGGTGTTTATGGCCTTATTCGCGGTAAAATCCCGCCCCCGTTACAGGGCATCTGGATGTTGCAGGGTACCTGGATGTTGCAGGGCATCTGAATAAATTACCGCGCCTACGTGATGGCGTGTTCTTCCCTGCGCAACGGCTGAACGGGGCCTTGCCAGGGTGCGCCGGTGGCCGGCCTGCTCGCTGTCCCGCAATGGCCGGCTGTACCGGCACCAGGCACCTGCGCATCAGAACCGGCCTGACAGGCAGGCCGGTTCTGACGTATTACACCGGGGGAAACTCTCTTCTTCCTATTACCCCACAGGTTTATATTACCCCGCAGGCGATCCGGCCGCCTCCGCCACCCAGCGGCATCGGCATGTCGGCGTGGTTATCGCCACCGGCATGGATCATCAGCGCTTTATTGTCGATCTCTGACAGCTTTTTCAGGCGTGGTGCCAGCACCTGATCGCTGGATGAGCCATCGTCATGCACAAACAGCACCGGCAGGTCGCCCAGGTGGCCTTCCTGATACGGCCCCAGATGTTTACCGGTGCTGCCCGGATCAAAGTGATCACCCGCTGCCTGTGCCGCCACTTTTTTCCCGTCTTTCATGCCCGCGTCACAACTGCCGTTCTGATGGACATGAAAACCATGCACGCCCGGCGGCAGGGAGGTCAGTTTTGGCGTAAACAGCAGGCCGTATTGCGTCTCACTGATGGTTATGGTTCCGATCGGTTTCGCCTCGCCCTCTGCCGAAACCAGGTTCATCGTCACATCTTTGCTGGCGGCCTGTGCCGCGCCACATACCATGATGGCGGCCAATGCTACGCCGGAAAGAGATTTCATGCTGCCTCCAGTGCCTGTTGATTCAGAACCCTGAGTATAGGCAACCCTGCTGTTTCCGTGCCGCCGCTTCGCTTATTTCCCTGCCGGCGCATTGCTTGCCGGGGGGCAGCCCGCGGTCTTGTGACCGCGGTCACCCTTTTAATCAGGGAACGTCATACCCCAGCGCAGCCTTGCGGATGCGGAACCATTGCTGACGGCTGAGCGTCAGGGAAAGCGCGGCCCAGGCGTCCCGCATCCGCTCAATTTTCCCGGTACCGAGGATCGGTAACGGTTGGCTGGGCAGGCGCAGGATCCAGGCATACACCACCTGCTCCAGGGTTTGCGCACCGATTTCGCCGGCGATCGCCTCCAGCTCCTCCCGCAACGGCTGGTAACGCGGTTCGGTAAACAACCGCCCGCCCCCCAGGCATGACCACGCCATCGGCCGGATGCGCAGCTGCTGGCATTGGTCGAGCGTGCCGTCTAGCGTCACCGTCTGGTTCAGCGGCGAGATTTCCACCTGGTTAGTCGCCAGCATAAACGGCAGGCGTGACTGCAACAGGCTGAATTGTGCCGGGGTAAAATTGGAGACACCAAAATGGCGCACCTTGCCGCTGCTGTGCAGCGCCGTGAAGGCTTCGGCCACCTCATCTGCTTCCATCAGCGGGTCCGGCCGGTGGATCAGCAGCAGGTCAAGGTAATCGGTATGCAGGTTTTTCAGCGACTGCTCCGCGCTGGCCAGAATGTGCGCCCGGTCAGTGATGTAGTGGCCGAGGGCATGTTCCGGTTTGGCCGTGGTGGCGATGCCGCATTTGCTCACCAGCTCCAGCTTTTCACGCAGTGACGGTTTCAGGCGCAGCGCCTCACCAAAAGCCGCTTCACACTGGTAGTCACCGTAAATATCCGCATGGTCAACGGTGGTGATGCCCAGTTCACTATGCTGCTCCATAAAAGCCAGCAGCTCCTGCGGGCGCATCCCCCACTCCATTAACCGCCAATAACCGGCAATGAGCGGCGAAAATTCAGGGCCTTGCGGAGAGATCTGACAACGTGAGTCCATAACAACATCCTCAAATAACGGCATCCTCAGAAAGTAAGGAGCCAAGCATACACAATTGCCCGGCCGGACTCGACGGCAGTGCGCCGCTTTGCGTACTGCCTCGCAAGAAAAAGCAGATCAGAACAGAGAGGGTTGTTCCGGCGGGGGATCGTCGGTTTTCCGCGCCAGCCGCTGTTGCCGCAGAAAACGCTGGCGGCACAGGTAAAGGACGTGCCGCTTCTGCGCATCGCTCATGCTTATCCAGCCAAAACGCTCCTCCCGGCTGCGCAGGCACCCCCGGCAGAAACCACGGGCATCCATCTGGCAGATGCCGCGGCAGGGGCTGGGTATGTCAAAAAACTCCAGCTGTTCGGCCATAAAACCTCCCACGCCTCACGCCAACAGGCGATACGGCGGGCGAATAAAAAGACGATGCCTTTAATTGAAGACGCTATCGCCGCGGCTGGCAAGGCATCGCGCCCCGGTACGGTGGGTGTCGCTCCCCTGATTCATGAAGGCTTATGATGGACACCTGCACCTCATGGCGGGGGCATAGGCCCTTGTGCCGGGCTGTGACGCAAACGGCCGCCCGTTACTCGTAAAAGAATTGTTGCCGGACTGTTTAAGGTTCTCTTAAGTTTCACCTGATACCTTGTGCCTATTCCTTTCGGACGGATTTTTCTATTCTGATGCGTACCCTGCGATCGTTGCACTGTAATTCCCTGAGCTTTGTGCTGCTGACGGCACTGGCCTTCCTGCTGTTTCAAAATGCGCTGTTTCTGCATAAAGCCTGGTCATTAATCACCTTCAGCCGGCTGCATGATGTGCTGTTCGCCCTGAGCCTACCGCTGGTTCTGTTCCTGGCATTGAACATCCTTTTCAGCCTGCTGGCACTGCCCTATCTCCGTAAACCGCTGGCGATTGTTTTGCTGCTGTGTGGTGCGGCGGCAAACTATTTTATGTTCAGCTATGGGGTGGTGATTGACGGCAATATGATGCAGAACGCCTTTGAGACCACGCCGCAGGAGGCCACCGCGCTGCTGACGCCCCAACTGCTGCTGTGGCTGCTGGGCGCCGGTGTGTTGCCGGCGCTGGTGATCGGGCTGGTTAAGGTGCGCAACGACCGCCCATGGTGGTACATGCTGGGGCTGCGGGCCGCCAATATCCTGGCGTCAGGGGTGGTGATTCTGTTGATTGCCGCTTTTTTCTATAAGGATTACGCGTCGCTGTTCCGCAATAACCGGTCAATCGTCAAAATGCTGGCCCCCACCAGCTATGTCAGCGGCACGATTGCGTTTGCCCACCACCGCTATTTTGCCGAAAATCTCCCGCTGATCCCTATCGGCACAGATGCCCACAAAGGCCCGCTGATCTTGTCCCAACCGAAGAAAACGCTGGTGGTGCTGGTGGTCGGCGAAACGGCACGGGCTGAAAACTTCTCGCTGGGCGGTTATGAAAAACCCACCAACCCGCGCCTGGCAAAAGAGGGGGTCAGCTATTTCCGCCATGCCACCTCCTGCGGCACGGAAACCGCAATTTCTGTGCCCTGCATGTTTTCCAATATGCCGCGCCGTCACTATGACGCCGCCCTGGCCAGCCACCAGGAGGGGTTACTGGATGTGATGAAACATGCCGGGATTCATGTGCTGTGGCGTGAAAACGACGGCGGTTGCAAAGGGGCCTGCGACCGGGTACCGCACCAGGATGTGACCCAGCTTAAATTGCAGGAGGATTGCCGGGGCGACCTCTGCCGCGACGGCGCGTTGCTCTCCCGCCTCGACCAGTATATTGACGGCCTGAAGGAGGACAGTGTGGTCGTGCTGCACCAGATTGGCAGCCACGGCCCGGCCTATTACCAGCGCTACCCGGCGCAGTTCCGCACGTTCACGCCAACCTGTGACAGCAACCAGATCCAGGATTGCGATCATGAAAAACTGGTGAATACCTACAACAACACGCTGCTCTATACCGATGCGATGCTGGATGACACCATCAAATTGCTGCAACAGCACAGCGATAAATTCAATACCGTCATGGTTTACCTTTCAGATCATGGCGAATCGCTGGGTGAAAACGGCATGTACCTGCACGGCACGCCCTATCTGTTTGCGCCGTCGCAACAAACCCATATTCCGTTCCTGATCTGGATGTCCCCTCAATATGAGAAAAGTTACGGTATCGATCGCCGGTGCCTTAACCGTATCGCCGCCAACGATGATATCTCCCAGGACAACCTGTTCCCGATGATGCTGGGACTGATGGATGTGCAGACGCACGAGTACCAGCCGGATCTGGATCTTATACAGCGCTGCCGGGCTTCGCACATTTAAACAATCTGCCGCCGCCCTGCCCTTGCATAGTGTGCGCTGACAACAGGCAAGATATTTGGAGATATGATGAGCACACTTTTTACGCCGCTGACCGTCGGCAAACAGACTCTGCCGAACCGCGTGTTTATGGCCCCGCTGACCCGTCTGCGCAGCATTGAGCCTGGCGACATCCCGACTGACCTGATGGGCGAGTACTACGCCCAGCGTGCCGGTGCCGGGCTTATCATCTCCGAAGCGACCCAGATTTCCTTCCAGGGCAAAGGCTATGCCGGCGCACCCGGCCTGCACACGCCGGAACAGATTGCGGCCTGGAAAAAGATCGTTGAACGGGTGCATGCGCAACAGGGCCATATGGCGGTGCAGTTGTGGCACGTCGGGCGGATTTCACACCCTGAGCTGCAACCGGGCAAGCAGTTGCCGGTCGCCCCGTCGGCCCTGCCGGTGAACACCCGCACCACCCTGCGTGATGAGGCCGGCCAGCCGGTGCGCGTTGACTGCCCGGTGCCGCGCGCACTGGAGACTGACGAGATCCCAGGCATTATCAACGATTTCCGCCAGGCGGCGGCCAATGCGGTTGAAGCCGGTTTCGACTATCTGGAGCTGCACGCCGCTCACGGTTACCTGCTGCATCAGTTCATTTCGCCGGAATCGAACCAGCGTACCGACCAGTATGGCGGCAGCGTGGAAAACCGTATCCGCCTGACGCTGGAAGTGGTCGATGCCGCGGTGGCAGAAGCCGGGGCCGATCGCGTGGGTATCCGTATTTCCCCGCTGGGCACCGTCAGCGGGCTGGGGAACGGGGAGAATGAAATTGAAGACGCGCTGTACCTGATCGAGCAGCTGAATACGCGTAAGCTGGCCTATCTGCATATCTCTGAGCCGGACTGGGTCGGCGGTGCCTCTTACACTGAGACGTTCCGTGACGCGGTGCGCGCCCGTTATCAGGGGGTCATTATCGGGGCCGGTGGCTATACGCAGGAGAAAGCGGAGACGCTGATCGCCAAAGGGTATATTGACGCCGTGGCCTTTGGCCGTGACTACATCGCCAACCCGGATCTGGCTGAACGCTTCCGTCAGGGCGCGGCCCTGAATGCCCAGCGTACCGAGCTGTTCTACGGCGGCGGTGCGGAAGGCTATACCGATTACCCGACGCTGTAAGCGGCCCCTGCCACGCAGGCGCTGTTTTTGCATCACATTGAATTTATTCGCCTGCGGAGGCTATACTTAACTGTTTTTACCTTAATGGTACGGCAATCCCGGCGCGGTTTCAGCGCCGCAAACCGGGCTGCCGTGCCCTAACTTGTTATCAGAGGACAATATGCGCTTACTCCATACCATGCTTCGCGTCGGTGACCTGCAACGCTCCATCGACTTCTACACCAAGGTATTAGGCATGCGTCTGCTGCGTTCCAGTGAAAATACCGAATACAAATACTCCCTGGCGTTTGTGGGTTACACCGACGAGAGCGAAGGCGCGGTGATTGAGCTGACGTACAACTGGGGCGTAGAGAGCTATGAGATGGGCACCGCGTACGGCCATATCGCGCTGGGCGTGGATGACGTGGCCGCAACCTGCGACCAGATCCGCAACGCAGGCGGTAACGTCACGCGTGAGGCCGGCCCGGTAAAAGGCGGCACTACCGTGATCGCCTTTGTTGAAGATCCAGACGGTTACAAAATTGAACTGATCGAAAACAGCCACGCCGGCCACGGCCTGGGCAACTGATTTTCCCCTGACGGGTGCGGCTCCGCACCCGTTTCTCCCCTTCCGGACGTTCCCCGCCTGCATCCGCTGCAAAAATTTGCCATAATGCGCGCTGAATTCGGACAAGATAAGAAACTGATGGCTGATAAAAGTGATCTCAACGCCCTGAGTGGCCGCTTCCGCGGGTTTTACCCCGTCGTTATTGATGTTGAAACCGCCGGTTTCAGCGCCCGCACCGACGCCCTGCTGGAGATTGCCGCGGTAACCCTGCGTATGGACAGCGACGGCTGGCTGATGCGTGATGAAACCCTGCACTTCCATGTTGAGCCGTTTGAGGGGGCACTGCTGCAACCTGAAGCGCTGGCGTTCAACGGCATTGACCCGCATAACCCGCTGCGGGGGGCCGTCAGTGAATATGATGCGCTGCACGCGATTTTCAAAGCGGTGCGCAAAGGCATGAAAGAGCAGAACTGTAACCGGGCGATTATTGTGGCGCACAACGCCACCTTTGATCACAGCTTCCTGATGGCTGCTGCCGAACGCGCCGGGCTGAAGCGCAACCCGTTCCACCCGTTTGCCACCTTTGACACCGCGGCGCTGAGCGGGCTGGTGCTGGGGCAGACGGTGCTGGCCAAAGCCTGTATCACCGCCGGCATTGAGTTTGACAGCACCCAGGCGCACTCCGCGATTTATGACACCGAACAGACGGCGCTGCTGTTCTGCGAGCTGGTCAACCGCTGGAAACGGCTGGGCGGCTGGCCGCTGGCCACGCCGGAAGAGGCACCGGAGGCGGATGCCTGAGGGCCTGCCCTTCCGGCAACTTGCTTTTACCCATAAAAAAGGCGGCCCTGAGGCCGCCTTTTTTTACCTGACAGGCGGTTGCCCGCCCGGCCCGGTTACTGCTGATCTTCCTGAGACTTGTGCTTTTCAGCCGTCTCTTTGATCAGCTGCTGCAATTCACCACGCTGGTACATCTCCAGAATGATGTCACAGCCGCCTACCAGCTCGCCGTCTACCCACAGCTGCGGGAACGTCGGCCAGTTGGCATATTTCGGCAGCTCTGCGCGGATGTCCGGGTTTTGCAGGATGTCCACGTAGGCAAAACGCTCGCCGCAGGCTGACAGCGCCTGTACCGCCTGAGCGGAGAAGCCGCAGCTCGGCAGCTTCGGTGAGCCTTTCATGTAGAGCAGGATCGGGTTTTCAGTGATCTGGGCCTGAATTTTATCAATCGTCGTCGTCATTGTCTTGCTTCCTCACGCCATAAGCTGGCTGTTATGCGTCACGTCAAATCGGCACTGGGTCTATTGTAACGATGGCAGCTATGGGATAAAAACGCCATTTTTTACAGGGTTTTTCCCCTAACCCGGCCAACGCGCGGGGGCGTGGCTGCCCGTAATCAATAAACATTCATTGAGAATAACATTTTTAAGCGGGGCTTTTCACCTGTAAAACCGGGCCGTTCCGCGGGCACTTTTGCACGCTAACCCGTTGAGCAGAGAATAAAATAGCAGCAAACGGCACTGTTTTTTCATTTGTGAAAAAAGCTATTAACGTTTTCTGACAATATGAATTAGAATCGATGCGTTTCGTGCTTTTTTGTACGGCAGGTTTCAGGAATACTGAGCCTCCTTTGACGTTCTTTCCGGGGCCACTTTTGGTAGCGTTACTATGCGTTTAATCGTCACGCTTTTTGTCCTGTTGTTGACACAACTGTTTATGAATCTGGCACATGCGTCGCCGCACGCCCGTGTTTCTGCTGAACAGCGTAAAAGCCATGTCAGCGAAGCCAAAACGGATGAGCGCAAAAAGCGAAAGCCGGTGAAAACCAGTGCCAAAAAGAAAAGCACCGGGACGGAAAAGTCACGGGTGGTTAACGTCACCACCAAAAGCGGCAAAAGCCGTAAAACGGCCTCGACCCGGCTGGTCAAGGTCACCCCGCCAAAGAAAGGGTACAAAAAAGGGTATGGCCGCCACCGCACCAAAGGCGCGGACGCGCAGGAACTGGCCCAGCTCAGCAAACCGCTGACCCTCAGCCCGGCGCATAAAAAACGCTACCAGCATGCCAAGCAGACTGCGATGGCCAAGCTGATGAACCAGGTCGGCAAGCCTTACCGCTGGGGCGGTACCTCACCCAATACCGGGTTTGATTGCAGCGGCCTGGTCTATTACGCCTATAAAGACGTCATGAAAATCCGTATGCCGCGCACCGCCAATGAGATGTACCACCTGCGCGATGCTGCACCGGTCAAACGTGGTGAGCTGGAAACCGGCGATCTGGTGTTCTTCCGCATCAATAACCGCGGTGCCGCTGACCATGTGGGGGTTTACCTCGGCAACGGCAAGTTTATCCAGTCACCGCGTACCGGTGAGGATATCCGCATCAGTTTCCTGGACAATGATTACTGGCAGGATCATTACGTCGGCGCCCGCCGGGTGATGACGCCAAAAACCATCCGCTGAGTAAAGCGCACCCGTAAAAAACGCCGGATCTCCGGCGTTTTTTTATCAGCCCGGCCAGCCTCAGTGCAGGATGGCGGTAAAGCTGAAGAGTAAAATCACTGTCAGCGCGCCCACAGTGGTCAAAAGCGACATTTTCAAATCACTGTCCATTATTCTCTCCTTGGTGAACCACAAGAAAACCACACACTTAGTGTGCCGACCCTATTCTCACACTATTTAAAGAAATTCCTAAACACTTTCGGGGTGTACGGCACAATTTTCCTCTTTCCCTTTTCACCATAATGAGTGAAAATTCGCGGTTTACGCACTGCGTACCCGGCCGGCTGCGATGCCCCACCGCTTAGTTCAGCGAAGATGACCGCTCCTTCCCCCCAGAATCCACTGCAATTCTTTCAGCGGGCAGGAGAATAAACGCAGGCAAACGATTAACATAATAGTTACGTGCTGTAACACGTACTATCAGGAGTCATTCTTTCCATGGCAACGATTAAAGATGTCGCCAGACGTGCCGGCGTATCCACGACTACCGTGTCACACGTCATTAATAAAACACGTTTTGTCGCTGAAGAGACTAAGGCGGCAGTCTGGGCTGCCATTAAGGAATTACACTATTCGCCGAGCGCCGTCGCGCGCAGCCTGAAGGTCAACCATACAAAATCGATTGGCCTGCTGGCGACCTCCAGCGAAGCGCCCTACTTCGCTGAAGTGATTGAGGCGGTAGAGAACAGCTGCTACAGCAAAGGCTATACGCTTATCCTGTGTAATTCCCATAACAACCTCGACAAACAACAGGCTTACCTGGCGATGCTGGCGCAAAAGCGTGTCGATGGGCTGCTGGTGATGTGCTCTGAATACCCCGACCAGCTGATCGGCATGCTGGAAGAGTACCGCAACATCCCGATGGTGGTGATGGACTGGGGCTCGGCGCGCAGCGATTTTACCGACTCGATTATTGATAACGCCTTTGAGGGCGGTTATCTGGCCGGGCGTTACCTGATTGAACGCGGCCACCGCGACATCGGCATTATCCCCGGCCAGTTGTCGCGCAATACCGGCGGCGGGCGGCATCAGGGCTTCCTGAAGGCGATGGAAGAGGCCAATATTCCGGTACGCGAAGAGTGGGTGGTTCAGGGCGATTTTGAGCCGGAATCAGGTTATAAGGCGATGCACCAGATCCTGACCCAGAAACAGCGCCCGACGGCGGTGTTCTGCGGCGGCGACATCATGGCGATGGGCGCGATTTGCGCCGCCGATGAGCTGGGCCTGCGTGTGCCGCAGGACGTCTCCGTGATCGGTTATGACAACGTGCGCAACGCGCGTTACTTCTCCCCGGCGCTGACCACCATCCACCAGCCCAAAGAGCGCCTGGGCGAGAACGCCTTTGCCATGCTGCTGGATCGCATCACCAGCAAGCGTGAAGACCCGCAGACCATTGAAGTCCACCCGAAACTGGTCGAACGCCGTTCCGTGGCAGACGGCCCGTACCGCGATTACCGCCGGTAATCCGTGAGCCGGGGGCATCCAGCCCGCCCCCGGCGTTTACCCGCGCCACCTTTTACCCGCCCAGCTTTTTACCCGCGCTGCGTTTCATCCACGTAACCACTCGCGGTTCAGCGTGTCACTCTCCCCCAGATAATCCAGCAACCATACCAACGCCGGTGACGATTTCTCCTGCGCCCAGGTCAGGCAACAGGCGCTGTCCGGGAATGGCTGGTGCAGCGTCAGCACGGTAAGGTCACCGCGGTCAATCAGCGGTTGCGCCATGTGCGCCGGGATCATGCCGACACATAACCCGGCCAGCAGGCAATCCAGCGCGCTGGTCCAGTCCGGCACCACCAGCCGCCGCTGGTTGTCGAGCGTCCAGGTATCGCGTTTCGGCAGGCTGCGCGAGGTGTCTTCCTGGCACAGTGCCGGATAGGGCCGCAGCTGATCGTCCGTCAGCGGCCCCGCCTGCTGCGCCAGCGGATGCCCCCGGCTGACCACACAGTGCCACGGCATAAACCCCATATCGCGGAAACGGTAACCGCCGCCCACCGGCACGGCACGCGTGGCCCCGATGGCGGCATCCACCCGCCCGTCGGCCAGGGCATCCCACACGCCATTAAACACTTCGGGTGAGATCAGCAGTTCCATGTCAGGGAATTCCCGGTAAAAATCCAGCACCAACTGCCGGGTACGGTCGGCCCGGACAATCCGGTCCACGGCAATGCTGAGCTGGCCGCGCCAGCCGTTCGCCACCTGCTGGCACTGGCGGCGTGTAGCCTGCATTTTTTTGATAAGCAGCCGCGCCTCCTGCACAAACACCCGCCCGGCTTCGGTAATCACCACATCCCGGTGGCGGCGCTCAAACAGCTCAACCGCCAGCCACTGCTCGAGCTGGCGCACCGTATAACTGACAGCAGAAGGCACGCGGTGCAGCTCCTGCGCGGCCGCACTGAAACTGCCGGTACGTGCCACGGCATCAATCACTTCCAGAGAGTATTCAGACCACATATCCTGCCTTCAATTTTTTTCACAGCATGGTGCAAATTTTACCGTTTCACAACCCACTGACGCTACCGTAGAGTGCGCGACGATATAGGATTTATGTATTGCCTCTGAATAAAATATTGAGATTACTTATGACTCGTTCCCCCTTTTTCCTGCTCTATCTTGCTGTCCTGAGTATGCTGGGCTTTTTGGCCACGGACATGTACCTGCCCGCCTTTGCGCTGATGCAGGAAGATCTCGCGCTCTCCCCCAATGCCATCAGTGCCAGCCTGAGCCTGTTTCTGGCCGGCTTCGCCTGCGCCCAGCTGATCTGGGGCCCGCTCTCTGACCGCATCGGCCGTAAACCGGTGCTGGTGCTGGGCCTGCTGCTGTTTGCGGCCGGGTGCGCCGGCATGATGTGGGTAACGAACGCCCACCAGCTCTGGCTGATGCGCTTTGTGCAGGCCATCGGCGTCTGTTCTGCCGCCGTGAGCTGGCAGGCACTGGTGGTGGATCGTTACTCCCCCCAGCAGAGCAAAAAAGTCTTTGCCACGATTATGCCGCTGGTGGCGCTCTCCCCGGCCCTTGCCCCGCTGCTGGGGGCGTGGCTGCTGAACCATTTCGGCTGGCGCAGTATTTTCCTCGCCCTGCTGGCGATAACGCTGCTGCTGCTGATCCCTACATTACGGCTGAAAGCGGCCGCCCCCGCGGCCGGTGCGGCCAACGCACCGAAAACCAGCCTGTGGACGCTGCTTAACTCCCGCGTGTTCAGCGGCAATGTGCTGATGTATGCCGCCTGCTCCGCCGGTTTTTTCGCCTGGCTGACCGGGTCGCCGTTCATCCTGCATGCGATGGGTTACAGCCCGGATGATATCGGCCTGAGCTATGTGCCGCAGACCTTTGCGTTCCTGCTGGGCGGGTTCGGCTGCCGGATGGTGGTCAGCCGCCGTGACGGCAAGTTCCTGGTGCCGTGGCTGCTGGCCGGGTATGGCCTGAGCATTGTGGCGCTGTTCTTGCTGGCGTTGCTGGCGCAACCGGGCCTGGCGGCGTTGCTGGTGCCTTTTTGTGTGATGGCTTTGGCAAATGGCGCGCTTTATCCCATAATTGTGGCTAATGCCTTGCTGCCTTTCCCGCACAGTACCGGTAAGGCCGCCGCCTTACAGAACGCGCTGCAACTCGGATTATGCTTTGTGGCCAGCCTGGCAGTGTCGGCGTTTATCAGCCGGCCGCTGATGGCGACGGTGACGGTAATGTTAATGACAGTGGGGTTAGCGGCCCTGGGCTTTTTCTTGCAACGTGGGGTGGCCTCACAGCGACACCTGCCGTCCGCCCGTCGTGAAAACAGTAACCAGGCGGCATAATTACCTTAGTTAATAATAACTTAAATAATATTAAGCCCGGAAGCGATTTGCGGTTGAGTATCGTTTCCGGCGCGCTTATACTCGGTTTCAACCCATAAAAATAACGCTTTTACAAAACTTTTATTACAGCATGTTTGGTGCGCGCGGAAAGCGCCCGCTTTATCAAGGATGACATCTCCGTCGCCTGCTCTCGGGCTCTGTTGGCGATCCGGGGTTCTTCCTGCATTTTCCTCTGTTCATAGTCGGATATCAGATACGGCGGGTAACCGCGGATTCTCGTATACGCCTGCAAATTGCCGCTGCTTTTCCTTGCAGGTATAAGTCAGAAGAAAGGTGATGGAGAAGCTATGAGTTCATCGTGTATAGAAGATCTAAGCATCCAGGATAATCAGTGGTACCGCATTGCCCATGAGATGCTCAGCATGGCCGATATCGAAATCAACGGCTCCCGGCCTTTCGATATCAAGGTTAATCATCCCGATTTTTTTAAACGCGTGTTACAGGACGGCTCGCTCGGCCTGGGCGAGAGTTATATGGATGGCTGGTGGGAGTGTGAACGGTTGGATATGTTCTTCCACCGTGTCATTGCCGCCGGGCTGGAACGGAAGCTCCCGCACCACCTGAAAGATACCCTGCGCATTGCCGCCGCCCGCCTGACCAACCTGCAATCCAAGAAACGTGCCTGGATCGTCGGCAAAGAGCATTACGATCTCGGCAACGACCTCTTTACCCTGATGCTGGACCCCTACATGCAGTACTCCTGTGGCTACTGGAAGGAAGCGGAAACGCTTGAGCAGGCACAGGAGCACAAATTACGCATGATCTGCGAGAAGTTGCAGCTGAAGCCGGGCATGACCCTGCTGGACATCGGCTGTGGCTGGGGTGGGCTGGCGGCGTTTGCCGCGCGCCATTACGGCGTGTCGGTCAGCGGCGTGACGATCTCTGCCGAACAGCAGAAACTCGCCCAGCAGCGCTGCGAGGGGCTGGATGTCACTATCCTGTTGCAGGACTACCGCGACCTGGACCAGCAGTTTGACCGGATTGTGTCTGTCGGCATGTTTGAACATGTGGGGCCGAAGAATTACCAGACCTATTTCGATGTGGTCTCGCGTAACCTGAAACCGGACGGCCTGTTCCTGTTGCACACCATCGGGGCCAACAGGACCGATATGACGGTGGACCCGTGGATCGACAAATACATTTTCCCCAACGGTTGCCTGCCGTCCGTGAAACATATCGCCCAGGCCAGTGAGGGCGTCTTTGTGATGGAGGACTGGCATAACTTCGGCGCGGATTATGACCGCACGCTGATGGCGTGGTATGAACGCTTCCTGGCGGCGTGGCCGCAACTGGCTGAACGCTATTCAGACCGCTTCTACCGGATGTTCACCTACTACCTGAATGCCTGCGCCGGCGCCTTCCGCGCCAGGGATATTCAGCTCTGGCAGGTGGTATTCAGCCCGCATGGGGTCGAAGGCGGGATCCGCGTCCCCCACTGAGGCCATCAACGCGGTGCCTGTAAACACGATGCCTATAAAAAAACCGGTCAGATGACCGGTTTTTTTTCGCCCGGATTCAGGCCATTAAATGTAGACACGCAGGTATTCTGAGAGGCAGAGCACCGCCATCGCCTGCCCATAGGGCATGGAGGTGAGCGGGATGTCCCGGTAGAAATCGAGGTCGTTGCCCATTGCCGTCCCAAAGGAAACCTGCGTCAGCTCGCCCTGGCTGTTGATATGGCGCACCACGCCCTGCGCGGCCTTCAGCCCCATTTCTGCATACTGTTTGCCGACATAGCGTTTGCGCACCGCTTTCAGGATGCCATAGGCAAAACCGGCGGTGGCGGACGCTTCCAGATAAGCGTCGCGATCGTCAATCAGCGTATGCCACAGGCCGGAGGCATCCTGATACTGTTGCAGCGCGGCGATCTGGCTCTCCAGCACCTGCAGCAGGAAACGGCGGGTGGCGTCCTGTTCCGGCAGGTCCAGCATCTCAATAAAGTCCGGGATGGCCACCGTCAGCCAGCTGTTGCCGCGCGCCCAGCGTGCCTCGGCAAAGTTATGGTTGCCCTCAAACGTCCAGCCGTGGAACCAGAGGCCGGTTTTGCGATCCATCAGGTACTGCACATGCAGCATAAACTGGTATTTCGCCTCCTCGACATACTCAGGCCGGTTAAGCAATTTGCCGATTTTTGCCAGCGGCAGCACGCTCATCATCAGGGTGTCATCCCACATCTGCTGATGGTTTTCATTGTTGTACACAATATGCTGCAACCCGCCCTTCTCGGTGCGCGGCATCTGGTACATCACCCAGTCGGCCCAGGCTTCCAGGTAAGGCAGCCAGCTCTGGTTACGCGTTTCTTCATAGCGGTAAGCCAGTGTCAGGAACGGGCACATGGTGTTGACGTTTTTGGTCGGCATCGGCTCTTTAAAGCGGGCAGCGAACCAGTCATCAATGATCGCCAGCGCCTGCGGGTCATTGGTCTGCTGGTAATACTTATAAATGCCGTACAGCCCGACGCCGTGCGTCCACTCCCAGCCTGCCCAGCCTTTGGTGTCAATCACCCGGCCATCGTCCAGCCGCAGCAGGAATTCTCCGGTCTCATCCTTGATATTAATCAGGTTATCCGCCGTGAGGCGAATCAGGCGCGTGACCTCATCGCGGGTAATAAAAAAGTCAGGCTGGCGCAGCAGTTCACTCTGTTTTACCGGGAATACGTTCATTTTTCACCTTCGCAAGAGAACAGGTTATAAGCTTTCCTGCAGTGTAAGCAGATGAAAACAGGGCTGCCTTTGGCTGACTGCCACGCCGCCGGGGGGGCTGGCAACACCGGAAAGAGGCCGGTGCCGTACCGGTGGTTTTGTGAGCCATGCCACAGCGAAAAAAAACCCGGCGCGGGGCCGGGTGCAGGATGACAGGGGGTTTCGCGGGAAGGCTTACTCCGCCAGATTGTCACTGATCGCTTTGGCGGCGGCCATCGCCGCTTCGCGGCTGGCGAGCACCCGCTCTACGGTATCCACAATCGCCTGGGTTTGCGGATCGATCTCGATGTTCACCACATCACCCAGGCGTTTTTTGCCAAGCGTTGTCCGCTCCAGCGTTTCCGGGATCAGGTGCACGCAGAAGCGGTCTTTGACCACTTCCCCCAGCGTCAGGCTGATGCCGTCGATGCCGATGTACCCTTTATGCAGGATATATTTCATATACTCTGCGTTGGCGATGCGGAACCAGACCTGCCGGTTATGCTCCGAGGTCACGATTTTGCTGATCTCAGCGGTGCAGATGATATGGCCGGACATCAGGTGGCCGCCAATCTCATCACTGAAACGGGCTGCCCGCTCAAGGTTGACCCGATCGCCCACCTGAAGTGCGCCGAGGTTGGTCAGGCGCAGCGTCTCTTTGATCAGGTCAAAACTGACGCGATCGCCGTCAATTGACGTGACGGTCAGGCAGCAGCCGTTGTGGGCGACGGACGCCCCCAGGGCCAGGCCAGGCAGCATCTCCGCAGGCAACTGCACCACATGGGTACGGAAATTGGGTCTTTCATCAATCGCCACCACGGGCGCGGTGCCCTGAACAATACCGGTAAACATTAGCGAGCCTCTTTCATATTTTCAGGCGTTATCAATTCATCCAGTGTGCCGCAGTTTTCCCGGCTTGCCAACTCAGCGTCATCCGCACGCTTTTTGCCGCCGGGGTTTGCTTGACCGGGGTGGATCGGTACAATCTTATTCTTATTCTTATTTTTTCCTGATGCCGCCAGTGACGGCCGGCTCCCCTGCTCATTCCCCATAATAAAAAGGTGTTGGCGTGCAGAAGTATCTGATCGAAGCGCGAAGTTTATTGGCGTTAGCCATTCCGGTGATTATTGCGCAAATCTCCCAGACGGCGATGGGCTTCGTAGACACCATCATGGCCGGTTCTGTCAGCGCCACCGATATGGCGGCAGTGGCGATCGGCACCTCAATCTGGTTGCCGACGATCCTGTTCGGGCATGGCATCCTGCTGGCGATGACGCCGGTGGTCGCCCAATTGAACGGTGCCGGCCGCCGTGAGCGCATCTCGCACCAGGTGCGGCAGGCGTTCTGGCTGGTGGCGGCGCTGTCGGCGCTGGTGATTGCCGTGATTTCGCAAAGCGGCCACCTGTTGGGCCTGATGCAGGATGTGGACCCGGCGCTGGAAGCCAAAGCCGTGGGGTATCTGCACGCGATTATGTGGGGCGCACCGGGCTACCTGGGTTTCCAGGTGTTGCGCAACCAGTGCGAGGGGTTGTCCAAAACCAAACCGGGCATGGTGATCGGCTTTATCGGCCTGCTGGTGAATATTCCGGTCAACTATATCTTTATCTACGGCAAATTCGGCGCACCGGCGCTGGGCGGCGTCGGCTGCGGCGTGGCGACCGGCACGGTCTACTGGGTGATGTTCCTGCTGATGGGCTGGTATGTGAAACGCGCGCCTTCCCTGCGTGACATCCATTTGCAGAGCAAACCGGCACGGCCGGACTGGCAGGTATTGCGCCGCCTGACCCTGCTTGGGCTGCCGATTGCGCTGGCCCTGTTTTTCGAGGTGACGCTGTTTGCCATTGTGGCGCTGCTGGTCTCCCCGCTCGGCATTGTGCCGGTGGCGGGCCACCAGATTGCCCTTAACTTCAGCTCACTGATGTTTGTTATCCCGCTGTCGGTGGGCGTCGCGGCCACTATCCGTGTCGGGCACCGGTTGGGCGAAGGGTCGGCGGAGGGCGCGCGGGTAGCGGCTTATGCCAGCCTCGCGACCGGCGTACTGATGGCCTGCTGTACGGCGATTTTCACCGTGCTGATGCGTGAGAAAATCGCGCTGCTGTATAACGAAAACCCGGCGGTGGTGGCGATGGCCAGCCAGCTGATGCTGCTGGCGGCGGTTTACCAGATCTCGGATTCGTTGCAGGTGATCGGTTCCGGGGTGCTGCGCGGTTATAAAGATACGCGGTCGATCTTCTTTATTACCTTTGTCGCTTATTGGGTGCTGGGGCTGCCGAGCGGTTACCTGCTGGCACTGACTGACGTGATCGTGCCGCGGATGGGGCCGAGCGGGTTCTGGTGCGGTTTTATCATCGGCCTCACCTTCGCGGCGGTAATGGTGATTTGGCGGATGCGCTGGCTGCAACGCCAACCGGCGGCGCTGATCCTGAAACGTGCGGCCCATTAACGCTGTCTTTGCGCCCGGCACCGGCCGGGAGTGCTGAAAAAAACAGCGGAGTGCGCACTCGCTCGGCAATCGCGTGAAATCTGGAAGAAAATTGCATTTTTCCGCTTGCCAGTGTCCGGCCACGCCGTTAATATTCGTCCCCGTTGCCGGCACCGGCAATCAGAAAAATGATGCGTCCGTAGCTCAGTTGGTTAGAGCACCACCTTGACATGGTGGGGGTCGGTGGTTCGAGTCCACTCGGACGCACCACACTTTCTGGCTTCTGCAAAATGATAATGTGCGTCCGTAGCTCAGTTGGTTAGAGCACCACCTTGACATGGTGGGGGTCGGTGGTTCGAGTCCACTCGGACGCACCACATCAGCTTTTCCGATGCGTTCTTAGCTCAGTTGGTTAGAGCACCACCTTGACATGGTGGGGGTCGATGGTTCGAGTCCATTAGAACGCACCATTCTTGCTTTCCCTGATTTTCCTTCGTTTTCCTTCCCTTAACGTCCCTGTTTTTGTCATACCTGCTGCTGTGTTGTCTGCTGTTTCATCACCTACTCTTTTCTTGCCTGCCCTGCTGCTTCTGCCATTTACACCTTATAAGCAGATGAAAAACAGCGATTAACCGGTTGCGCAACAAGTGGATGCAAAAAGTTTCATTTGCGTCACATTCCTGAGTATTTCGTATAAATCAAGCCGTCTCTTTCTGATTTTTGTTTTGTTTCCCCGTCGCTTACCCACTATAATGCGGAACGTCATTTCAATTGAAAGGTTTCAGCGCCTTGAACTGTCGATACCTCTTACAACGATTATTCCGACTCCTTCAACCGGCCACTGCCACGTCCGGCGCTGTTCCAACGCATATTTCCACCCCAACCCTGCTGCCATCGCCTATCCTTAGTTATGTTTTGCAGCGCCCAACACCGTCCCTATTCCACGCTGGTCGCACAGCGGCCAGCCATACGCACTTTTCAATCCATCACAACTTGTAGAACCTATTGTCATGAAAAAGACCAAAATTGTTTGTACGATCGGCCCGAAAACTGAATCAGAAGAGATGCTGACCAAGCTGCTGGATGCCGGCATGAATGTGATGCGTCTGAACTTCTCCCACGGGGATTACGAAGAACATGGCCAGCGCATTAAAAACCTGCGCGCGGTTATGGAGAAGACCGGCCATAAGGCTGGCGTCCTGCTGGACACCAAAGGCCCGGAAATCCGCACCATGAAACTGGAAGGCGGTAAAGACGCGTCTCTGACTGCCGGCCAGACTTTTACCTTCACCACTGACCAGAGCGTCATCGGTAACACGGAACGTGTGGCCGTGACCTATGCCGGTTTCGCCGCTGACCTGAAAATTGGTAACACCGTGCTGGTGGACGATGGCCTAATCGGCATGGAAGTGATTGAAGTCACTGAAACCGAAGTGATCTGTAAAGTGCTGAACAGCGGCGACCTGGGTGAAAACAAAGGCGTTAACCTGCCGGGCGTTTCTATCCAGTTGCCTGCACTGGCCGAAAAAGACAAACGTGACCTGATCTTCGGCTGTGAACAAGGCGTTGATTTCGTGGCGGCCTCGTTCATCCGTAAGCGTTCTGACGTGCTGGAAATCCGTGAGCACCTGAAAGCCAACGGCGGCGAGCAGATCCAGATCATCTCCAAAATCGAAAACCAGGAAGGCCTGAACAACTTCGACGAAATCCTGGATGCGTCTGACGGCATCATGGTCGCACGTGGTGATCTGGGCGTTGAGATCCCGGTTGAAGAAGTTATCTTCGCGCAGAAGATGATGATTGAGAAATGTAACCGCGCCCGCAAAGTGGTCATTACCGCGACCCAGATGCTGGATTCCATGATCAAAAACCCGCGCCCGACCCGTGCAGAAGCCGGTGACGTGGCCAACGCCATCATCGACGGCACTGACGCAGTGATGCTGTCTGGTGAAAGCGCCAAGGGTAAATACCCGCTGGAAGCGGTCACCATCATGGCGACCATCTGTGAGCGTACTGACCGCGTGATGCAGAGCCGTATTGATGGCCTGAATGACAGCCGTAAACTGCGCATCACTGAAGCAGTATGCCGCGGTGCGGTAGAAACCGCTGAGAAGCTGGACGCCCCGCTGATTGTGGTTGCGACCGGCGGCGGCAAATCAGCCAAAGCGGTACGTAAATACTTCCCGCATGCCACAATCCTGGCCCTGACCACCAATGCCGTGACTGCCCGCCAGCTGATCCTCAGCAAAGGCGTGATCACGCAGGTAGTGAAAGAGATCGCCTCCACCGACGATTTCTACCGCATCGGTAAAGAAGCGGCGCTGGAAAGCGGCCTGGCACAGAAAGGCGATGTCGTGGTGATGGTATCTGGTGCCCTGGTACCAAGCGGCACCACCAATACTGCCTCGGTGCACGTGCTTTAATTAAACGTGACATTCTGAACTGAATAAAAACGCCGCCCTTCAGCGGCGTTTTTTTCATCTGACGATCGGCTATTTTCAGAAAAACGCTACTTTTTTAAGCGTACAAAAATTGAGAGGGTTCTCATAGAAGCAGCATGTTTTAGCTGGTTTTTTTAACTTTTCAGCAAAAGCAGATGCTTCTTTGAGCGAACGATCAAAATAAAGTGCTTCAGCCCTAAAAATTTATTCTCATTAGAAAAAGGTTTGTGTAATACTTGTAACGCTACATGGAGATTAACTCAATCTAGAGGGTATTTATAATGAATCGCACTAAACTGGTACTGGGCGCAGTAATCCTGGGTTCTACTCTGCTGGCAGGTTGCTCCAGCAATGCTAAAATCGATCAACTGTCTTCTGACGTTCAGACTCTGAACGCTAAAGTTGACCAGCTGAGCAACGACGTGAACGCAATCCGTTCTGACGTCCAAGCCGCTAAAGACGATGCAGCACGCGCTAACCAGCGTCTGGACAACCAAGCTCACGCTTACAAAAAGTAATCGAGCTCGGCTAATAAAAATGGCGCACAGTGTGCGCCATTTTTTTTGCCTGTTATTCGCGGTGGCCTGCGCTGCCTTATGCTCCGCCCCTGCCCTGGTTTTCCCTCTTCCCTGACCTTCCCCCTTTTGACAACTTTTCTGCGCGTCCTTGCGCAAAAGGCTTCCCCTGCCCCTTATTGCAGGCTCTGTGGCGGCGTGGCGTCTGTCCCCGGCGCTGTGGGCTGGCTGCTGGCGCTCTGCGGCATAATGGCCTCAGGGATGGCGTCATTGGCTTCCGGCCCGGTGTTGACCAGTACCGGCATCCCGGAACGGCGCTCAATTGCCTGTTTCACGACGTCGGCATTGGTTTCCGGCGTTTTGATAAAGGCTTTAATCACCTTGGTTTTCGCGATAGGCATGGTTTGCGGGTCATCCTTATCGGTATGCGACAACGGTTGATGCACCTCAATGTAGCGTTTGCCATCCGGTTCGACCGCCACTTTGATCGGCTGGTTGATCACCTGCACCCGTGTGCCTTTCGGCACCTGGTTAAACAGCGCTTCGATGTCTGCCGCCCGCAGGCGGATGCAGCCGGAACTGACGCGCATCCCAATGCCGAAATTGGCATTGGTGCCGTGGATCAGGTAAACGCCGCCGCCTGCCGCCATACGCAGCGCAAACAGCCCCATCGGGTTATCCGGCCCGGCAGGTACCACGGCCGGCAAGGTGATGCCCTGCTCTTCCAGGTAGTGCTTACGGATATTGGCGGTGGGCGTCCAGGTCGGGTTCGGGATTTTCTGGATAATGGAGGTCACCATCGTCGGGGTATTGCGCCCAAGCTGGCCGATGCCGATCGGGTAGACCACCACTTTATTCTCACCTTTCGGGTAGTAATAGAGCCGCAGTTCGGCGAGGTTAATCACAATACCTTCGCGTGGGGTATCCGGGAGCAGCATCTGTGTCGGGATAGTCAATACCGAGCCGGGTGCCGGCAGATAGGGATCGGTGCCTGGGTTGGCTTCCAGCATTCCCAACAGGCCGATTTTAAAATCGGCGGCAATCATCTCCAGCGAACGGCCGTCATCCGGCACGGTGTAGGTGATATTTTCACCAATCAACCGGCTGTTTTCTGCCGGCAGCGGGTATTCCGTGGCGTGGGCAGAAAATGAAATGAGTAACCAGAGGGTGCTGAGGAACCCCAGCAGCAAGCGTGCTTTTTTCATACCTGATTTTATCCTTATCACGTCACACAAGGGAGCCGGGTCGCTATCCTGGTGCCTGGCGCAGGCCAAAAAAAAGCCGCGCAGGAGGCGCGGCTTACAGGAGGTTTAAAGCTCTGCAGCGTTGGTGCGGATGGCGCGGATCATCGCCTCCAGCCCCTGTGAGCGGGAGGGGGTCAGATGCTGGCTTAATTCCAGCTCAGCAAAGAACGGGCGCACATCCAGTGCCACAATCTCCTGCGGCGTCATGCCGCTATAGAGAATAAACACAATGGTCAGCAACCCTTTCACGATGGCGGCATCGCTGTCACCCTGGAAGGTGACCCGGCCATCCAGGGTATCCATCGCAATCCATACCTGGCTCTGGCAGCCGGAAATGCGGTAACGGTCCTGGCGCAGTTCCTCATCGAGCGGCGGCAGTTTTGCCCCCAGCTCAATCACATACAGGTACTTCTCTTCCCAGTTTGCGCAACGGGAGAAGTTGCGCAGCAATTTTTGTTTGTCCGGCAACGTCGCCATAAAGCCCATCCTGCCTCAGTTAACATAAAAGCGGCCGGGCAATCAGCCCAGCAGCCGGTGGACACGCTGCAGGCCTGCGACCAGGCGATCCACTTCTTCACGGGTATTGTACATGGCCAGGGAGGCGCGGCACATGGCCGGAACCTGATAAAACGCCATCAGCGGCATCGCACAGTGGTGGCCGGTACGGATGGCGATACCATACTGGTCGAGGAAGCTGCCGACGTCATAGGCGTGGTGCTTGCCCAGGTTAAACGGAATCACCCCGGCACGATCGGCCGGGCCATACAGGATGATATCCGGTACCTGCGCCATCGCTTCCAGCGCGTAGTGCATCAACGACGTTTCATACTCGTGAATGGCATCCAGGCCGATCGACTCCACGTAGTCGATGGCGGCCCCGAGGCCCATCATCCCGGCGGTATTGGGTGAGCCCGCCTCGAAGCGCCACGGCGCAGCCACAAAGGTGGTGTCACCGGTCAGGCTCACTTCGCGGATCATCGACCCGCCCCCTTCCCACGGCGGCATCTGCTCCAGCAATTCCGCCTTGCCGTAGAGAATGCCGATACCGGACGGCCCATACAGCTTGTGGCCGGAGAAGACATAGAAATCACAATCCAGTGCCTGCACATCCACTTTCTGGTGCATCACCGCCTGCGCGCCGTCCACCAGCACTTTCAGCCCGGCGGCTTTCGCCTGCGGGATGATCTGTTCAAGCGGGTTAATGGTGCCCAGCACGTTGGAGACCTGCGTCAACGCCAGCAATTTGGTGCGTGGGGTAATCAGCTGTTCCAGCATACCGGGCTGCAATTCACCCTCTGGGGTCAGCGGCCAGACATCAATATGCAGCGAACGGGCCTTCGCCAGCATCTGCCACGGCACGATGTTGGCGTGATGCTCCATCTCGGTGATCAGGATGCGATCGCCCGGTTGCAGGAAGGTGTTACCGAAACTATGGGCGACCAGGTTGATCCCCTCGGTCGAGCCTTTGACGAAGATGATCTCTTCCGGCGAGGCGGCGTTGATAAAACGCGCCACCTGGGCGCGTACACCTTCCATCTGCTCGGTCGCTTCCGCGCTGAGGGTATGAATGCCGCGATGAACGGCGGCATAACCGTGGCGATAGAACTCCGCCTCGCGGGCAATCACCTGCTCCGGTTTCTGTGCGCTGGCTGCGCTGTCGAGATAGGCCAGCGGCTGGCCATTTACCTCACGCGCCAGCAGCGGAAAGTCCTGCCGGATCCGTTCAATCGGGTAACTCATTGCTGGCCTCCACGTAAGCGCCCGGCGATACGGTGCAAGACCGTTTCGCGCAGGACATCGTCCTCCAGCGCCTCAGTGAGTTCGGCGGCAAAGGCGAAGATAATCATCTCCTGCGCCGCATCACCGGCAATGCCGCGTGAACGCAGGTAGAACAGCTGTTCATCATCGATGCGCCCGACGGTGGCACCGTGGCTGCATTTTACGTCATCGGCGTAAATTTCCAGCTGCGGCTTGGTGTCCACTTCAGCCTGTTTGCTCAGCAACAGGTTGTTGTTGGTCATCTGGCCGTCGGTTTTCAGCGCATGTTTGGCTACTTTGATCATGCCGTTAAACACCGCTTTGGCGCGGTCATGCACAATCACTTTATGCATCTGACGGCTCTGGCAATACCCCTGGTTGTGCTCCAGGTAGGTACGCGTGTCGCTTATCTCATCGTCCACCGGCAACACCAGGCTGTTGATGTGCAGCTGGGTGTTTTCACCGTTCAGCTGCGCACTGGTGTTATGGCGGGAGAGGCCCGCGCCCAGCAGGAAGCTGTGGCTGGTCACCTGGGCATCACGGCCGACAACCAGATCGTTATGCGCGAAGTGGTAGCTGGCCTGGCTCTCAAACGCCAGTTTGATGTGGCTCAGCACCGCATTGTCACCGATGTCCGCCGTCAGGCGTGCGCCGGTAAAGTGGCCGCTGTCGCTCAGGCTGAGGTAGTGCTCAATCACCTGAGCCTGGGCACCCCGGCCGATCTCGAGGTGGTAACGGTGGTGCACGGTGTTGATTTCCGCGGCCTGCGCCCGGCCGCTGGAGAGGTGCAGCAGGTACAGCGGCTTGTCAGCCTGTTTCCCGGCCGGCAGGCGGATCATCCGCGGCTGGTGCGCCAGGCTTTCCGTCAGGTGCAGGAAGACCTCAGACTGCACCGGCTCCGGCAATGCGTTATGCAGCGACGGCGTCAGGGCCTCAACCACAAAGGCACCGGTTTCGCTATCACTCAGCTCAGCACTGAATTCGCCGTCCACAAACACCAGGCGGTAGGCGTCAATCGCCAGCGCGTGCTGGTCACAGTCACTGCGGCTCAGGCTGGGTGCGTGTGGGGCAAAGAACTGTTTGCCCAACAGCGGTGACACCGGCGTGTATTTCCAGTTTTCCATTTTTGCATGAGGAAAACCGAGGCGCATCACCTGCTGCCAGTGCGTATGCGCGTGGGCGGAGTGCTCACCGCCACGGCTTTCAAATAACCGGTAGAGCTGTTGCATTGCCTGCGGGCTGCCGGCCTGGGGTGCATCACTCTTGCTCGGTAAGCCAGCCATAACCCTGCTCCTCTAACTGTTTGACCAAGGTAAAGTCACCGGACTTCACAATGCGACCCTGATACAGCACGTGGACGAAATCAGGCTTGATGTAGTCCAGGATGCGCTGGTAGTGCGTCACAATGATGAAAGAGCGCTTGCCGTCACGCAGCGCGTTCACGCCGTTGGAGACGATTTTCAGCGCATCGATGTCCAGACCGGAATCGGTTTCATCGAGGATGCAGAGCGACGGCTCAAGCGCAGCCATCTGCAGGATGTCATTACGCTTTTTCTCACCGCCGGAGAAGCCTACGTTCACAGAGCGGGTCAGCAGGTCAGACGGCATCTTGAGCAGGTCAATTTTCTCTTCGATGAAATCAGCAAAATCAAAGCGATCCATCGGCTCCTGGCCGCGGTATTTGCGCACGGCGTTAACCGCCGTCTGCAGGAAGAAGTTGTTGCTGACGCCGGGGATTTCCACCGGGTACTGGAAGGCCATAAACACGCCTTCGCCGGCCCGGTCTTCCGGGTCGAGTTCCAGCAGGTCTTTACCGTTAAAGAGCACATCACCGTCAATCACTTCATACTCTTCACGGCCCGCCAGCGTGGCTGACAAGGTACTTTTGCCGGAGCCGTTCGGCCCCATGATGGCGTGAACCTCACCCGGCTTGATCTCCAGATCGATGCCTTTGAGGATCTCCTTGTCTTCAATGCTCACTTTTAAATCTTTAATGCTTAACATGTCTGTCCTTTAGCGCGCCTGCGCCCTGTTCAGCGTGGACCTGCACGCTCTTGACCGCAAAATCCGGTGTTGTTCAACATGGGTAATAGTCAAAACAGGTGCCGACCGCAGCATCCTGTTTCTGCGCCGGGGTTACCCGACGCTGTGTTCAAGGCTTATCGCCAGCAATTTCTGTGCTTCAACGGCAAACTCCAGCGGCAGCTCGGAGAAGACATCCTTACAGAAGCCGTTCACGATCATGGAGATCGCATCGTCTTCACTGATGCCGCGTTGCAGGCAGTAGAACAACTGGTCATCACCAATCTTCGAGGTGGTCGCCTCATGCTCCAGCTGGGCGCTGTTGTTGCGCACTTCCACATACGGGAAGGTGTGCGCCGCGCTGTCCGGCCCAATCAGCATAGAGTCACACTGCGTAAAGTTACGCGCGTTCTCGGCACCCGGCAGCACTTTCACCAGGCCGCGGTAGCTGTTCTGGCTGTGGCCGGCCGAGATCCCTTTCGAGATAATGGTCGATTTGGTGTTTTTACCGATGTGGATCATCTTGGTGCCGGTATCTGCCTGCTGTTTGCCGCTGGTCAGTGCCACCGAGAAGAACTCACCAATCGAGTTGTCCCCTTTCAGGATCACGCTCGGGTATTTCCAGGTAATGGCGGAGCCGGTCTCAGACTGGGTCCAGGACATTTTCGAGCCATTGCCTTCACACAGTGCACGCTTGGTCACAAAGTTCAGGATACCGCCGCTGCTCTCTTTGCTGCCGGAGAACCAGTTCTGCACCGTGGAGTATTTCACTTCCGCGTCTTTGTGCAGAATCACTTCCACCACGGCCGCATGGAGCTGGTAGGTGTCACGCACCGGTGCGGAACAGCCCTCAATGTAGCTCACGTAGCTGCCTTCATCGGCAATCAGGATGGTGCGCTCGAACTGGCCGGTTTTCGCCGCGTTGATGCGGAAATAGGTCGACAGTTCCATTGGGCAACGCACGCCTTTCGGCACGTAGACGAAGGTGCCGTCAGAGGCCACCGCCGCGTTGAGCGCCGCAAAGAAGTTATCCTGCGCCGGCACCACGGTGCCGAGGTACTTACGCACCAGCTCCGGGTGTTCCTGGATAGCCTCGCCGAACGAGCAGAAGATGACGCCGTGCTCAGAGAGTTTGTCACGGTAAGTGGTCGCCACCGACACCGAGTCAAAGATGGCATCGACCGCCACTTCTGCCCCTTCACGCACCGGCACACCCAGCTGATTAAAGGCGGCTTCCACTTCACTGGTCAGGTAATTTTTGTGGGTCTCCAGTGCCGGCACACCCAGCGCATCCGCAGCGGACGGCTGTTGGGTGGCACCCGGCTGCGAGCCGCAGACATCATCACAGCTGCCGCAGGACGGCGCGGAATAGTAGCTGTAATCCTGATAGTCCAGGGGCTTGTAATAGGCTTTCAGCCAATGCGGCTCTTCCATCTTGGTCCAGGCATGGTACGCCTTCAGCCGGAAGTCGAGCATCCATTCAGGTTCATTACGCTTGGCGGAGATGGCACGGACCACATCCTCATTGATGCCGGAGGCCAGCTCATCGGTCACCAATTGGGTAAAGAAACCTTCCTTGTATTTGCTGCCCTCACCGACCCAAGCCTGTACGTTCTCAGGAATTTCTACATTGCTTCGTGTCATGTTGGAGTCACTTAAACGCCAAAGCTCTCGCCACACCCGCAGGCGTGCTGAGCTCTAGGATTGTTGAATTTAAAAATCTGATTCAGCCCTTCACGGACGAAATCGACCTCAGTACCGTCGATAAACGGCATCGCTTTCAGCGGGACATACAGCCGGGCACCGTCGCGCTCATAGACCAGATCGTCTGCGGCCGGATTTTTGGTCAGATCCAGCACGTAGGCAAAGCCGGCGCAGCCGGATTGCTTCACCGCCAGTTGCAGCCCCTTGACTTCCGGGTCCTGCTCCACCAGCTTTTTGACCTGCCGGGCCGCGGCATCGGTTAATGAAAGCCCCTGCCAGACATTCTCTTCCAGCGAGAATGTCCCGACATTTTCCTTTGGCAACGTGTTGTCTGTCTGCATCGTAACCACCTCGTAATGAGCAAAAATTGTACGAACCCCGTATTGCCGTTAACGTAATCAGGGCGTCGTCCAATCTGATCCTACCTGAATTATAGTGTACCGGCGCTGACCCGAGGAAGAGTGCCGGTCAGGAAGCGCTGTCGCATGGCGACCATCTTAGTGATAAGAATAATCACTTCAACCTCTTGTTTTGAGAGGGTATACCGATTAGGGCATTCCTGACGGGGCAGCAGGTGGGCCGGCCTGACACTGTCAGGATGCGGGCCGTTAACCTGCCGGGCCGAACGCGTTGAAATTGTTGTGAATTTAATGTTAACAGATTAATGCTTTACGGTATATCTCATGTAACACATTAGACCGCGCACTGCTTATTAAACATTCATCGGTAATACCTATTTATCTTACAGTGCCTGACTATGAAGCGAAACCGGTTTAAAAAAGGATGTGAGATTCTGGTTAAATGGGGGCGAAAAAGTACCCAGGCAACCATTGATCGGCGCTATTTTTATGAATATGATAATCATTATCATTCATGGTTAGCGGAACTCTTATGACGGCCTCCCTTAACGCCTGGCTACAGGGCAAAATTGACGACTATAAATTTCAGGTGCGGGATGCCACCGTGGACTTTTATCTGGCTGACGCGGCCCTCAAGCGCCCGGAAGCGAGTATTGAGCAGCTGACCCGGTTTAACCGCCTGTGCCTGGAGATGGCCAACCTCTGCGCGATGAACGGCGATGATGAGAGTTATCTCCATGCCTTATGCAAATTGCACAACCGGCTGATTATCGAAATCAACAACCCGGCCAGGGCTTACCTGTTCCGGGTTCAGTGCTACCATTTTGCGCGCCATACGCTGAAACTGATCTGCCAGCATTACGCCCAGCTCGGTATCTGGGAAAAAGCCACCGCGTTTCAGAACGATTTCGTCAAACGCGTCCCTAACCCGCTGTAACCCTGCTGTACGGCGTGGTTAACCGCCGCGCACGGCCGTGGTCAGCCGCGCCGTGCAGCACAGCCGATCCGCCTCATCATAGAGATCAATCTGCCACACCTGGTGGCTGCGCCCGCAGTGCAACGCCCGGCAGACGCCGCGCACGCTGCCCTGACGCACGGCACGCAGGTGGTTGGCATTGACTTCCAGCCCGACCACCTGCTGTTCACCGTCGGTACACAGGTAACCGGCCACTGATCCCAGCGTTTCCGCCAGCACCACCGACGCCCCGCCGTGCAGCAAGCCGAACGGCTGGGTGGTGCGGCTGTCCACCGGCATAGTCGCCTCCAGCTGATCAGGTGCCAGCCGGGTAAACACAATCCCCAGGTGCCCGACCAGGCACCCGGCGCTCATCTGGTTGAGCGCCTCCAGGGTGGCTTCCCGTTTCCACAGGCTCATACCAGCTCCAGCAACGCCTGCAGCGGATGGCGCAGCCCGTTGCCCTCGATGCGTTTCACCTGGCTGCGGCACGAATAGCCGGTTGCCAGGCAGCGCTGGCGCGGCAGCCGTTGCAGTGACTGGTGCCAGGAGAGCTCGTAAATGCCTAACGAGTTGGCGATGTTTTTCGCTTCATGCCCGTAGGTGCCTGCCATACCGCAACAGCCGACGCTGATGTTCTCCAGCTTTGCCCCGAAACGGGCAAAAATATCAGCCCATTGCTGGCTGCTGGAGGGCAGCGAGGTGGTTTCCGTGCAGTGGCCGAACAGGTACCAGGATTCGCCGCTGATCTGCTGCACCGGCCGCGCGGCCAGCGCCTGTTGCAGCCACTCATGCACCAGCTGCACTTGGAAACTGCCGCGGCGGATGCCGAGAATTTCGCGGTACTCTTCGCGGTAACAGAGCACCAGCGCCGGGTCGACGCCGACCATCGGCATATCCAGCTGCGCGATGCGGTTGAGGAAGTCCGCGGTTTTGGCGGCTGTCTTCGCAAAACGCACCAGGAACCCTTTGATATGCTGCGCCTTGCCGTTCGGCGCAAACGGCAGCAACACCGGCTTCAGCCCCAGTTTATCCACCAGATAGACCAGATCGCTGACCACTTCCGCATCGTAGAAGCTGGTGAACGGGTCCTGCACAATCAGCACATACTCATGGCGCTGGTTTTTCGGCACGCTCTCCAGCTGTTCCAGGGTCATGGTCACGGCACGGTGGCCAATCAGTTGCTGTTTCAGCGTCGGGCTGGAGAGCAGCGGCAGGTCGACCATACCGAGCGCGTTGCGGCTCATTTCGCGCACCCACGGCTGTTTAAAGAAGAAGTTGAACACCCGCGGCGCTTTCGCCATCAACGGCGCGTAGCTTTCGACATTGGCCACCACATGGTCACGCGCCGGGCGCAGGTAACGGGTATGGTAGAGCTGGAGGAAACGCGCCCGGAAGCCGGGGACGTCAATCTTGATCGGGCACTGGGTGGAGCAGGCTTTGCAGGCCAGACAGCCGGACATCGCCTCTTTTACTTCGTGGGAGAAGTCATACTCGCCTTTGTTGGCGTGCCAGCTGTTGCGCATCTTCTCAATCATGCCGCGCAGGCTGATGCGGTTTTCCGCCAGCCGTTTCTCCAGCTCCAGCGGGTCAACGCCCTGCTCCGCCAGCAGCCGCAGCCACTCGCGCACCAGCCCGGCCCGCCCTTTCGGCGAATGGATGCGGTTGCCGGTGATCTTCATCGACGGGCACATCGGGCTTTTTACATCAAAGTTAAAGCAGAGGCCGTTGCCGTTACACTCCATCGCGCCGCGGAATGAGGTCCGCACTGCCAGCGGGATGCGCCGGTCAAAGGTGCCGCGCTTCACCGCGTCCACGCGCATCATCGGCGCATCGCTGCTCAGTGGGGCGCAGATCTTGCCGGGGTTGAGGCGGTTATCCGGGTCAAAGGCGGCTTTGATACGGCGCAGTTCGGTAAACAACTCCTCGCCAAAGAAAGCCGGGCTGTATTCGGCGCGGAAACCTTTGCCGTGCTCGCCCCACAACAGGCCGCCATATTTGGCGGTCAGCGCCACTACCTGATCGGAGATCTGCTTCAGCAGTACCTCCTGGCGCGGGTCGCACATATCCAGCGCCGGGCGCACATGCAGCACCCCGGCATCAACGTGGCCAAACATGCCGTAGCTGAGGTCATAACTGTCGAGCAGCGCGCGGAACTCCACAATGTAATCCGCCAGGTGCTGGGGCGGCACACAGGTGTCTTCGGCAAACGGCAGCGGCTTGGCCTGCCCTTTGGCATTGCCGAGCAGTCCCACCGCTTTTTTACGCATCGCATAGATGCGCTCAATCTCGGCCAGCTCGCCGCAGACCTGGTAGCCGATCACCCCGTCTTTGCCGTCCGACATCAGCCCGTCGAGCTGGGAACAGAGATCCGTGACCTGGTTTTCGATCAGGTCATGATCGTCACCGGCGAACTCCACGATGTTCAGCCCCAGCATCTCTTTGTCCGGCACGTCTTTGATCAGATCTTTCACCGAATGCCAGACGATGTCCTCGCGGGCCAGGTTGAGGACCTTGGAGTCCACCGTCTCGACGGAGAGCGCGTTGGCGCGCACCATAAAGGGCGCATTGCGCAGCGCAGAGTCAAAGGAGTCATATTTGATGTTCACCAGCCGGCGCACTTTCGGGATCGGCGTGATGTCGAGGCGCGCCTCGGTAATAAAGGCCAGAGTCCCTTCTGCACCGGTCAGGATGCGCGTCAGGTCAAAGGTCTGGAGATCGTCACTCAGCACATGGCGCAGGTCATAACCGGTGAGGAATCGGTTCAGCTTCGGGAATTTTTCCAGGATCAGGTTACGCTGCTCACGGCAACGCGTCAGCACCGTGCGGTAAATGGTGCCGGTGGGCGAGTCCTCTTTTGCCAGATGTTCCGCCAGTGCGGTGGGCATGGCGCGGGTATCGAGGATCTCACCGCCGAGCAGCACGGCGCGCAGCCCCAGCACATGGTCAGAGGTTTTGCCGTACACCAGCGAGCCTTGCCCGGAGGCATCGGTATTGATCATGCCGCCCAGCGTGGCGCGGTTGCTGGTGGAAAGCTCCGGCGAGAAAAAGTAGCCGAAAGGTTTCAGGTAGGCGTTGAGCTGATCCTTGATAACCCCGGCCTCCACTTTTACCCAGCCCTGCTCGGTATTGATGTCGAGGATGCGGTTCATGTAGCGTGACATGTCCACCACAATCCCGCTGTTAAGGGCCTGGCCGTTGGTGCCGGTGCCGCCGCCGCGCGGGGTAAACACCAGCGAACGGAAACGCTCCTCGCCCGCCAGGCGCGCCAGCAGGGCCACATCCGCCGTGGAGCGGGGAAACACCACCGCGTCCGGCATCAGCTGGTAGACGCTGTTGTCAGTCGCCATGGTCAGGCGGTCGGCATAGCTGGTGGCGGTGTCGCCGTTAAAACCGTTTTTCTTTAAGGCTTCCAAAAAATCGAGCACGCGCTGAATAAGCCCCGGTGCCTGAGAAATCTGTGGGATCATTGCTGTTGACCCTGTCCGTGTGAGGTTGTGTTCACGCCTGGCCTGCCGGAACACCGGCTGCGCAGGCCCTTCCCGTTTGCCGAGCCTTCTCCGTATTATTGTTATAGGAATAATGGCGAGCGGCACACGCAGTGCTACAGAAAACTACCACACTTCTTTTTTCTGCGCGCCGTCACCTTACCATAAACTTTTTCGCCACAGGCGATTGCAACTAATCCCCCTTGCTGCGGGAAAAAACTCTTATAATGCGCCATGATTCAGCGGTTAGATGTTGGCATTGTTGCCTTTTATTGAGATGAGATCCTTCCATGATGTATTCGAATAAGAACTATGATCTGCCCCAGATTATGTTTGGCGTGCTGTTCATCTCGTTGATGACCATCGCCAGTATCTGGGTGGTGCAGCCCTTTATCCTGGGGTTTGCCTGGGCCAGCATGGTGGTGATCGCCACCTGGCCGCTGCTGCTTAAAGTGCAGGCGCTGCTGTGGGGGCGGCGCTCACTGGCGGTGCTGGTGATGACCCTGCTGCTGATCCTGCTGTTTGTGCTGCCGATTGCCCTGCTGGTCAACAGCGCGATTGAGAATGGCGCGCCGCTGGTGGATCTCGCCAGTGACCCGTCCAAGCTGCAACTGCCGACGCTGGAGTGGCTGCGTGACATCCCGATGGTCGGGAACAAATTCTACAATGGCTGGCACAGCCTGCTGGATGGCGGCGGCAGCGCGCTGATGGCAAAAATGCAACCCTATATCGGCCGCACGGCCAGCTGGGTCGGCATTCAGGCCGCGCACCTTGGGCGCTTTATCATGCACTGTGCGCTGATGGTGCTGTTCAGTGCCCTGCTCTACAGCCGGGGCGAACAGGTCGGCATGGGTATCCGCCACTTTGCCTACCGTCTGGCCGCGGAGCGTGGTGATGCCGCGGTGCTGCTGGCCGGCCAGGCAATCCGTGCCGTGGCGCTCGGGGTGGTGGTGACGGCGATTGTGCAGGCGGTGCTGGGCGGCGTCGGGCTGGCGATTGCCGGTATCCCTTATGCCACGCTGCTGACAGTGGTGATGTTTACCCTGTGCGTGGCCCAGCTGGGGCCGTTGCTGGTGCTTATCCCGGCGATCATCTGGCTCTACTGGTCAGGCGACACCACCTGGGGCACAGTGCTGCTGGTCTGGAGCTGCGTGGTCGGCACGCTGGATAACGTGCTGCGGCCGGTATTAATCCGGATGGGCGCTGATTTGCCGATGATCCTGATCCTCTCCGGCGTTATCGGCGGGCTGCTGGCATTCGGGATGATTGGGCTGTTTATCGGGCCGGTGGTGCTGGCGGTTTCTTACCGGTTAATCTCTGTGTGGGTCAGCGAGGCGCCGGAACCGGAAAAAGACAGCCGTGATGCAGCGCACGGTTTAGATGAATTAAAATAAAAAAAATGTGGGCGGATTAAGTAGCGTTACTGAATCTGCCCACACGCTTCTCCGGTTATTTTTATCCGCCTAACCCCGCCAGCCTGTTGATAAAAGCGGAACCTCCCCATTGGGAAACCGGTTTATTTATCATTATAAATAATCAAGGCGCGTTGAAACCCTTAAGTCAGCGTAATCATTTATCTCACAATGCCAGAATGATTAGGATGATTCTTAAAGACTCCTTTGCCCCACATCTCTAGTATTGTTGGTAATTCGGATTTCAACCCACTGATTTATATACAACCTTTCCCCTGAGTGAGTATAGTGAATCATCGAATTGCTGTGTGTAGTCTTTGCCCGTCATCCTATGATGGGCTTTTTTTTTGCTGATTTTCCAGGTAAGCGGATAATTACTCAGCATTTTAATTAATTGCCCGATGAACATGCGGTGTAGCTAATTCCCGCCCGGTATAAAATTCATCACGCTTATTTCCTCTGTGATGAAATTTTATTTCCGGTGAGGAAAATGTGTAGAAAACGCCGTAATGCCGGAAAAAAAAGCCTGCCGGGTAAATCGGTTTACAGCACCCTGCCGGCATCGGGTTTAAAGGTGCCGCCGAAAAAAAACACCACGGCGGCTGCCATGGTGTTATTCACGCGGCATGTTCTTAATACAGCAAGGTTTGCGCGGCCATTACACCGGTTTTTCTGCCAGCGCCAGCCAGGTCTGCACCACGGTATCCGGGTTCAGCGACAGGCTGTCAATCCCCTGCTCCATCAGCCAGGCGGCGAAGTCCTCATGATCGGACGGCCCCTGTCCACAGATGCCCACATATTTGCCCTGCCGTTTCGCCGCCTGAATCGCCATCGCCAGCAGCGCCTTCACCGCGTCGTTACGCTCATCAAACAGCGCGGACACCACGCCGGAGTCGCGGTCCAGCCCCAGCGTCAGCTGGGTCATGTCATTGGAGCCGATGGAGAAGCCGTCAAAGTGTTCCAGGAACTGATCGGCCAACAGCGCATTGGACGGGATTTCGCACATCATGATCACTTTCAGGCCATTCTCGCCGCGTTTCAGCCCCTGCGCCGCCAGCTCGGTCACGACGGCTTCTGCCTGGGCCACGGTACGCACAAACGGCACCATGACTTCCACGTTGGTCAGCCCCATGTCATTGCGTACCCGCTTCATCGCCTCGCACTCCAGCGCGAAACAGGGTTTGAAGCTGTCAGAGACATAGCGCCCGGCCCCGCGGAAGCCCAGCATCGGGTTCTCCTCATGCGGCTCATACTTCTCGCCGCCGACCAGGTTGGCATACTCATTGGACTTGAAGTCAGAAAGGCGCACGATAACCCGTTTCGGCCAGAACGCCGCGCCCAGCGTGGCGATCCCTTCGGTCAGGCGGGCCACGTAGAACTCTACCGGGTCGTCATAGCCCTGCATCAGCCGCGTGATCTCTTCCTGCAAGGCCGGTTCCTGCTGGTCAAACTCCAGCAAGGCGCGCGGGTGAACGCCAATCATGCGGTTGATGATGAACTCCAGCCGCGCCAGCCCGACGCCTTCGTTCGGCAGGCAGGCAAAATCAAAGGCGCGATCCGGGTTCCCGACGTTCATCATAATTTTCAGCGGCAGCGGCGGCAGCTCATCAATCTCCGAGCTGTGGACGCTGAAGTCCAGCATCTCGCCGTAAACGTAGCCGGTATCGCCTTCTGAACAGGAAACCGTGACGTTCTGGTTCTCCTGCAGGCGCTCCGTGGCATCGCCACACCCGACCACCGCCGGAATGCCCAGCTCACGGGCGATAATCGCCGCATGGCAGGTCCGGCCGCCGCGGTTGGTCACAATCGCTGACGCCTTTTTCATGATCGGTTCCCAGTCCGGGTCGGTCATGTCGGTGACCAGCACGTCGCCCGGCTGGATGCGGTTCATCTCGCTGATGTCATGGATAACCTTAACCGGCCCGGCCCCGATGCGGTGGCCGATGGCACGCCCTTCCACCAGCACCTGGCCGCTGGCATTGAGCTGGTAACGCTCCATCACCTGGCCGTTGGAGCGCACGGTTTCCGGACGGGCCTGCACGATGAACAGTTTGCCGGTGTGGCCGTCTTTGGCCCACTCAATGTCCATCGGCCGTTTGTAATGCTGTTCAATCAGCACCGCCTGCTGCGCCAGCGCCTGTACTTCCTCATTGGTCAGGCAGAAGCGCCCGCGCTGTTCTTCCGGCACATCCTCAATCTGTACCTGTTTGCCGTGCTCCTGGCTGTCGGCGTAGACCATGCGGATCTTCTTCGACCCCAGCGTACGGCGCACAATCGCCGGGCGGCCGTTGGCCAGCGTGGGTTTATGCACGTAGAACTCATCCGGGTTCACCGCGCCCTGCACCACCATTTCACCCAGCCCATAGGCCGCGGTGATAAACACCACCTGGTCAAAGCCTGATTCGGTATCAATGGTGAACATCACGCCGGAGGCCGCCAGATCGGAGCGCACCATACGCTGCACCCCGGCCGACAACGCGACGCCGCGGTGGTCGTAGCCCTGGTGCACGCGGTAGGAGATCGCGCGGTCATTGAACAGGGAGGCGAAGACATGCTTCACCGCCACCAGCACCGCATCAAACCCCTGCACATTGAGGAACGTCTCCTGCTGACCGGCAAAGGACGCATCCGGCATATCTTCGGCGGTCGCTGAGGAGCGCACCGCAAACGACGCGTCCGCATCGTCGGCGGAGAGCGTCTCGTACGCCTCACGGATCGCCTGCTCCAGCGCCGGCTGGAAAGGTGTTTCGATAATCCACTGGCGGATTTGGTTGCCCGCTTTGGCCAGTTGGGTGACATCATCAATATCGGTCTGGTCCAGCAGTTGGTAGATACGCTGGTTGACGCCGCTCTGATCGAGGAACTCATTAAACGCCTGAGCGGTGGTGGCAAAACCATTGGGCACAGAAACGCCCAGCTCAGACAGGTTAGTGATCATTTCACCCAGGGAGGCATTTTTACCGCCCACTTTATCCACGTCATGCATACCAAGCTGGTTGTACCAGAGGATATTACGCACGTCAGACTCTTTATTGGACATCGAAGCAATCCTTTTGACATTCAGTAAGATACAAACGGAAGCATTTCTGGCTGATTATTCAGCAATTCCAGCCTAGCACAATGATCCATACCGGTTGGATGGGTGAATCGATACAACTGTCGCAATCCCAACGCTTTAGGATTAATCCGCGCTGTTTCTGCCCCGGCTAAAAGACGACAATGGCTTGAGAATCCTGACTTTTGCCTGAAAACCGCTGCGGCGTGAAACGCATTTTCGTTTTCCTTCATGCAGGGAACAGGCATTCCTTGCCCGGCAGGAACGCGGCTGAAAGGCGCAAGCAGGCCCACTCGCCTGAACGTCTGCGCTGTGCCAGACTGGGATCAGGGCCGGTAGCGGCCACAAAACAGACAAGGAGACGGACGTGGAAAGGTGTGTGTTCTATATCTCAGACGGGACGGCCATCACGGCAGAAGTGCTTGGCCATGCGGTGCTGTCACAGTTTCCGGTGAAGGCGACCATTTTTTCCCTACCTTTCGTGGAGAATGAGGGGCGCGCCAGGGCCGTCTGCCAGCAAATTAATGAGATCTACCAGAAAAGCGGCGTCCGCCCGCTGGTGTTCTACTCGATTATCTCCCCGGCAGTGCGGGACATCATCAACAGCAGCGCCGGGTTCTGCCAGGACATCGTGCAGGCGCTGGTGGCCCCGTTGCAGCAGGAGCTGGGGGTCGACCCGACCCCGGTGGCCAACCGCACCCACGGCCTGACCGAAAGCAACCTCGGCAAATATGATGCGCGTATCGCCGCCATCGATTACACCCTGGCGCACGACGACGGCATTTCATTGCGTAACCTCGATCAGGCACAGGTGATTTTGCTCGGCGTCTCCCGCTGCGGCAAAACGCCCACCAGCCTCTATCTGGCGATGCAGTTCGGCGTGCGTGCCGCCAACTACCCGTTTACCGCCGATGACATGGACAATATCCAGTTACCGGCCGCGCTGCGCCCTTACCAGAGCAAACTGTTCGGGCTGACGATTAACCCGGAGCGGCTGGCAGCCATCCGCGAGGAGCGGCGCGAGAACAGCCGTTACGCCTCCCTGCGCCAGTGCCGGATGGAGGTGGCGGAAGTAGAGGCGTTGTTCCGCAAACACCAGATCCGTTACCTCAACAGTACCAACTATTCGGTGGAAGAGATCTCCACCAAAATCCTCGACAGCTTCGGCATGAGCCGCCGCCTGTTCTGAGGGTTGGCCCGGCAGGTGCCCGCCTGCCGGTGCCGGTTTTTCCCCGCTTTTCCCCCTGCTGCGTCAATCCGGCCTGCATAACGCATCACAGATGGTTGAAATCATCGCCATTTGCTTTATTGTGATCGCCATCACTTCCCGGCATTCCTGCCGCTGCGAAGACCCATTTTGAGAGCGTTATGAACAAAACCGATGAATTGCGGACCACGCGCATCGACAGCCTGATCACCCCGCAAACCCTGGCCGACCGCCTGCCGGTTTCTGCAGCGGTGGCCCGGACGGTGACCGGCGCGCGTCAACGTATTGAACAGATTATCAGCGGCGCGGACCAGCGCCTGTTAGTGGTGATTGGCCCCTGCTCCATCCATGATGTGGAAGCCGCCATTGACTATGCCCAACAGCTTAATGAACTGCGCATCCGTTATCAGGATCGGCTGGAAATCGTGATGCGCACCTATTTTGAGAAACCGCGCACCGTGGTGGGCTGGAAGGGGCTGATCTCCGATCCGCACCTGGACGGCAGTTACCAGGTGAATCAGGGCATTGAACTGGCGCGCCGTTTGTTGCTGGCCGTCAATGAGCTGGGCCTGCCGACCGCCACGGAGTTCCTGGATATGGTGATCGGGCAGTATATTGCTGACCTTATCAGCTGGGGGGCCATCGGGGCGCGTACCACTGAGAGCCAGATCCACCGCGAAATGGCCTCGGCGCTCTCCTGCCCGGTGGGCTTCAAAAACGGCACGGACGGCAACACCCGTATCGCGATTGATGCCATCCGCGCGGCGCGTGCGGCGCACATGTTCCTGTCGCCGGACAAGCACGGCCAGATGACGGTCTACCAGACGGCCGGTAACCCTTACGGCCATGTGATTATGCGCGGCGGCAAAGCGCCGAATTACCATGCGGAAGATCTTCAGCAGGCGTGTGATAACCTGCGTGAATTCGCCCTGCCGGAACGGCTGGTGGTGGATTTCAGCCACGGTAACTGCCAGAAAGTGCACCGCCGCCAGCTTGAGGTGGCGGAAGACATTTGCGGCCAGATCCGCCGCGGCAGTACCCAGATTGCCGGGATTATGGCGGAGAGTTTCCTGGTCGAGGGCACCCAGCAGGTGATCGCCGGCGAGCCGCTGACCTACGGCCAGTCAATAACCGACCCGTGCCTCAGCTGGGGCGACAGCAACACGCTGCTGGCGATGCTGGCTGATGCGGTGGACAGCCGCTTCTGACGGCGTGCCCGCGCCTGCCCGCATAAAACGAAAAAGCCTTGCATCCGCAAGGCTTTTTTATGTTTCCGGTTCAGCTGGAACAGGAGATTTCCAGGTGTTTGCCCCAGTCCGGCGGCAGGGCGGCGAAATCATCGAACGCCGGATCGTCGCTGTACGGGTCACGTAATGCCTGGTGCAGCCGCGTCAGGGTGCTGATGTCATCTTTCTCTGCACCGTCAATCGCCTGTTGCGCCAGATAATTGCGCAAAATGATGCGCGGGTTCACCGCTTTCATCGCCTGCTGGCGTTCGCCGTCGCTGACGCCCTCTTCCAGCAGCCGCTCACGGTAACCCTGGTACCAGCGGTCAAACGCTTCGCGGTCGATAAACTCATCACGCAGCGGGGAAACCGCCTGATCCTGCTGCACCTCACTCAATAACCGGAAGGTGCGGGTGTAATCACGCCCCTCTTTGGCCATCAGGCTCAGCAGGCCGGTCAGCACGTCATTGTCTTTGGCGCTCTGGGTAAACAGCCCCAGCTTGGCCCGCATCTGTGCGCCAAAGGCCGCCATCAGCGCCGGTTCATACGCCTTCAGCGCCTCCTGCAACACCTCGGTGGGCATCAGGTCAGAGAGCGCCTGCGCCAGCCGGTGCAGGTTCCAGAAGGCCACCGCCGGCTGGTTGTCAAAGGCGTAGCGCCCCTGATAGTCAGAATGGTTGCAGATGTAGCCGGGCTGGTAATCATCGAGAAAACCAAACGGGCCGAAGTCGATGGTGAGGCCCAGAATTGACATATTGTCGGTGTTCATCACCCCATGGGCGAACCCGACTGTCTGCCAGTGGGCAATCAGCCGTGCGGTGCGCTCCACCACATCGGTCAGCCAGCGGGCATAGCGATCCGGTGCCTGCGCCCACTGCGGCCAGTGTTTCGCGATCACGTAATCCGCCAGCTGTTGCACCTGTTCAGGCTGCTGGCGGTAGTAGAAGTGCTCGAAATGGCCGAAACGGACGTGGCTTTCCGCCACCCGCAGCAACATCGCGCCGCGTTCCTCCCGCTCACGGTAGACCGGCTCATCACTGGTGACGATGGTCAGCGCGCGGGTGGTCGGGATGCCGAGATGGTGCAGCGCCTCTGAGGCGAGGAATTCACGCACTACGGAACGCACCACCGCCCGGCCATCGCCCATACGTGAATACGGGGTCAGCCCGGCCCCTTTCAGGTGCCAGTCCATATGGCGGCCATCCCCGAGCCGCTGCTCACCGAGCAGGATGCCGCGCCCGTCGCCAAGCTGACCGGCCCAGACGCCGAACTGGTGGCCGCTGTAAACCTGCGCCAATGGCTGCATGCCCGGCAGCAGCCGTTCCCCGGCCCAGACCGGGGTATGTTCCGCGCTGAACCATGACGCCTCCAGCCCCAGATCCTGGGCCAGTGGTTCACTGTGGTAGAGCAGGCGTGCACCTTTCAGCGGAGTGGGTGTCAGGGCCGTGTAGAAGCCCGGCAACTGGGTAAAATAGGTGTTATCGAATTGTGGCATAAAGTATCCCCCTGGTGACAGTGTAGAACGCCGGGCGGGGAATTCATACCAGACAACGGGCAGCAGACAGGGGGTTACCGGAAGGAATCAGCGAAATTCGGCGGGTTTTTGCAGCAGGCTGTCCAGTTGGTTTTCATCGCGGCTGGGCCAGAGCTGGCCCTGAACGCCCGCCAGCGGCAATTCAGAAAACGCATTGAAATAGGCGGGGCTGTCCACCCCTTCAATAATAATGCCGTGGCAGAAACGGTTGACGTTACGGATAAGCGAAGGCATCACGATGGTGAAGTGTTCGCCATCCACCAGTTGCCAGAAAAAGGTTTTATCCACTTTCACGTAATCAAACAGCCCGTCAAACAGCGGCGTCAGGGTGGCGTTGCCGGAGCCAAAGCTGTCCAGCCACAGGGTAAAATCACGGCTTAATGCCGCGAGCACCGGGTTACGTTTGCCGCTGGAGAGCGCCGGGTAAGACTCGGCAATCTCCAGGTGGACAAACGGCAAGGCGGTCAGGTGGCGGCGCAGCACCGGCTCCTGCACAATCGCCCTGGCACACGCCTCGCCGATATTCAGGTTCAGCGGCACACCCGCCCGGTGAAACCAGTCAGCATGGCGTTCAGCCCAGGCCACCTGCTCCATCAGCAACGCCACAATTTGCGGCCGATCGAGTGACTTCATCACCAGCTCGGTTGGGGTACTTAACTTATGGTCTTCACTGTTAAAACGCACGAGCAGTTCAACGGCCAGCAGCGACCCTTGCAGGGTATAGACAGGCTGGAAGAAAAAGCTGCTGATGAACGTCGTCTCGCGTTGTATTTTCATCTCAGTTCCGGGCAGGCATCAGGGCATAGCCGGCGTTATTTTTTCCGGCAAACGCCAGCGCGCACTGCCTCCGGCACTGCGCGCATTATGCGTAGATATAAAGCATTATGTTGTTTTCCAAGCAAAAATTAAAGGTGGGCCTGATTTTTTAAGAATTTATCTTGCCGGTATCCGGCGGGGAACCATCGCACTTATTTAAGTATTAACTGTATAAAAAATAACCAGCGAAGTCACGCGCTTCGCGCTTCGGTTCATCAGGCAACTGTTTAGACGGAAAAAGGGCCGAAACCGGCCGGAAAACCGGGTAACCCTGCAGGGCGGGAAGCCCTACGCCGGCGTTAATGATTGCTGGCCTTAACCATTATGATCACCGGCGTTGCCTGTGGGGCGGCTATTTCAGAACGCGCTCCAGCCAGTCGGCGAGCGCCTGGAATTCGGCCTGTTGCTGCGGACAGGCAGCGGCCATTGCCAGGCAGCGGGCCGCTACTGCCTCACTCTGGTAGGCGCAGCCCACCAGGTGCCCGGCCAGCGCCTGAAAAGGCTCCGGCTGGAGGCTGTCGGTGAACAGTTGCGCGCGGCGGATATGCCCATGCTCAATGTCCAGATAGAGGTCAATGCCGCCCCAGACAAAACGCTCATCCAGCAGGTGGCTGAACGCCGGGGCCTTGCCGAAATTCCACGCCCAGCTGCTCTGTTTGGCAAACTGTTCCGGGAACCCCGGCAAGTCGGGGAAGACGTCGGGCGAGATCACCTCGGCCTCCACCTCTTCGCCATACCAGCTGAAAAAGGCGGCGATCACGGCATCACACACCTGCTGGTGGGTCAGGCCGGGGTGCAGCTCGCTGAGATTCGCCACCCGCCCGCGCACCGAGGTGATGCCTTTGGCCTGTAACTTTTTGATGTCAGGGTTCAGGTAGTCCGCCAGGCGGCTGAGGTCAGCATCCAGCAGCAGCGTGCCGTGGTGGAAACCGCGATCGGCGGTTTCGCGGTAGGCAGAGCCGGAAATCTTCCGCTCGCCCTGTGGTGTGCTGACCACCAGATCGTTACGCCCCGACGCCGACGCCGGAATGCCGAGCGCCTGCAAGGCGTTGAGGATGATCCGGGTCGAGACGGTTTTGTCATACTCCGGCTTACCGGCCATAAAGGTAAAGCAGGTGTTGCCGAGATCGTGGAACACCGCCCCGCCCCCGCTGCTGCGGCGCGCCAGTTTGATGCCGTCTTGCTCCATGCGCCGGGTATTGCACTCTTTCCACGGGTTCTGCGCCTGGCCGATCACCACGGTTTCTGCATTGCGCCACAGGAACAGTACCCGCTGGGTGGTCATCTGTCGGAAAATGCACTCCTCTACCGCCAGGTTGAACCACGGGTCATAGGAGTCAGAGATCAGTAAACGTAAACGGGGCGTCATGTACCCTCCTTGGGCTGGGGAAGCGTGCTAAATGCGCCGCGCCTGCCAATAGACGCGCTTCCAGTAAACATTATCCAGGGATGACCGGGTCACACCCTGGCTGGTGGAGGCGTGGATAAAGGTGTCATCCGTATCATAAATACCGACATGCAGGCCATTTTCGCCGCTGCCGGTCTTGAAGAAGATGAGATCGCCGGGCAGCAGTTCGTCCCGCGACACTTCGGTGCCGATGCGGGTCTGTGCTTTGGTGGTACGCGGCAGTTGCAGGTCAAAGCGATCCTGGAAGGTGAGGTAAACAAAGCCGGAGCAGTCCACCCCGCCCTGGCTGAGGCCGCCATAACGGTAGGGGGTGCCGTGCCATTGCCGGAGTTGGTCGTTAAGCTCGGCCACCACGGTGATGGAATCCGCCAGCCGGCCGCTGGGCGGCGGAGCATGGCTGCTGCACCCCACTAATACCCCGCTGATGAAGAGTATGCAGATGAGTAATGGCCAACGTCGCATGGCGGAACATCCTTGATGGAGAAGCAAAACCAACCTTATTTCCCAGCGGGAAACCTCCTTGCCCCGGCCTGTGAATGCCGCGGGCGCGCTGCTCAATGTAGCCTGATTTTTTTCCGCTTTCCAATGGAAAAACAGGGGTTTTGCCGCTAAACAGGCATTTTATACCGTATCGTCACGAAATTTGGCTTATTCCGCGGATTCAGGCCGTCCGGGTGATCAGCCACTGGTGCCCGGCGGCCTCATGCCGCTGGAAGGTCACCCCATACACCGGCTCAAGCACTGACGGTTGCATCACGGCATCCGGGTCACCGGCGGCCACCAGTTTCCCCTGATGCAGTAACCAGACGGCGTCAGCCTGGTGCAGGGTGTGGTTGAGGTCATGGGCGCTGAGGATCACGCACAGGCCGTGGCGGCACACCTCAGCAATCAGTTGGTCCAGCGCGGCCTTTTGGGCCACGTCCAGACTGTTGACCGGTTCATCAAGCAGCAACAGCCGCCCATGCGGATTAAGCGTCGGCCAGATCTGGAGCAGCACCGCCATCAGCCGTACCCGTTGCCACTCACCGCCGGAGAGCATCGTGGTCGGGCGCGCCAGTTTATCCGCCATGCGAAGCCGGTCTGCAAGATCGGCGACCACCCGTTCTGCCGCCTGCGGTGGGCTGCCCGGCGGCTGGTGCAAAGCCAGATACTGGAACACCGGCATCATGGAAACCGGGGGCTGTTGCTGGCTCAGGTAGGCACGATGCCCGGCCTGCTGCCGCCCAGGCTGCGTAAGCAGCGGCTCACCGGCCAGCCGGGCGTCGCCGCTGCCGGCAGTCACTCCGGCCAGGGCCGCCAGCAACGAGCTTTTGCCCGCCCCGTTCGGGCCGATCAGATGCACCTGACACCTGGCGGGCACCTCCGCGCTGAACGGGGCGAGTCGCCCCGCCACCGCAAATTGCCGGAGTTGCAGCATCACTATTTTGCCAGGGCGATCTTGATCGCTTCCATGATGATCGGATCCTGCGGATCCATGTCCGGCGCAAAGCGCTGGATCACCGTGCCGTCACGCCCCACCAGGAATTTTTCGAAATTCCAGAGGATATCCTGGGAGAATTTCGGTTCGCGGCCTTTGCTGGCAAGGCGGTTATAGAACTCGCTGCCTTCTGCCTGCACGGCCGTTGGGCAGGCTTCAACCAGCGCCTGGTAAAGCGGGTGGCGGTTATCACCATTGACCTCGATTTTACTGAACATTGGGAAGGTGACGCCGTAGGTGGTGCTGCAAAATGCCTGGATCTCCGCCTCACTGCCCGGCTCCTGCCCGGCAAATTCATTGCTCGGGAAGCCGAGCACCTCAAAACCGCGCGGGTGCCATGCGTCGTAAATCCCTTGCAGCTGTTCGTACTGTTTGGTCAGCCCGCATTTTGAGGCCACGTTCACGATCAGCAGTACGGACCCTTTATACGCCTCCAGTGTGGTGGATTTACCGTCAATGGTTTGCAGCGGGATAGAGAAATCAACATTATTCATCGCATCAGTCCTTCTGTTGGAGTGTTCCGGGCAGCACGCTGCCGCGGAGAAAAGGGTAACCGGTGGACGGCGGCCTTACGCCTGCCGCTCTTTCAGCCGCACCAGCAACCAGATAAAGACCGGGGCACCGAGGGTGGCGGTGACCACACCAATCGGCAGTTCCGCGGCCGGCAGCAGCGTGCGGGCCAGCACATCCGCCAGCAGCAGGATCGCCGCCCCAGCCAGGGCGCACCCCGGCATCAGGCGGCGCTGGTCAGTCAGCCCGCACAGCCGCAGGATATGGGGGATAACCAGCCCGACAAAGCCAATCACCCCGGCCAGCGCCACGCTGACCCCGACCAGCCAGCCTACGGCCAGTACCAGCAGGCTGCGCCACAGGGTGACGTCCAGCCCCAGTTGCCGCGCCTGCACAGCGCCCAGCGCCAGCAGGTTCAGGGCGTTGCCCTGCCCGCCCAGCCAGAGCGCGACCGGCAATAACCCCAGCATCAGCCAGCCCTGTTGCCAGTCCACTCCGCCAAACCCGCCCATCATCCAGTACATCAGCTGGCGCAGATCGAGTTCGGTGCTGAAGTAAACCGCCCAGGTCATCACGGCGCTGCAGACAATCCCCAGCGCCACGCCGACTAATAATAGCCGTGCATTGCTGAGTAAGCGTCGCCGGGCAACCATCAGTAACAAAAAGGTGACGATCAGCGCGCCGGCCACCGCACTCAGGCTGATAAGCCACCCCGGCAACACGCCCTGCCCCAGCAGCAGCGCCAGCACCAGTGCCACCCCGGCACCGTTGGCCACCCCCAGGAGTCCCGGCTCGGCCAGCGGGTTTTCAAACAGCGACTGCATCACGGCACCGGCCATTGCCAGGGCGGCCCCGGCCAGCAGCACGGCCAGTGTACGCGGCAAGCGGATCTGCCAGACAAACAAACGCGCGCCGTCATCCCACCAGTGGCGCGGTGTGATCCAGGCTTCCCCGGCGCTGAGGCTGAGCGCCACCACGGCCGCCAGCAGCAACGCCAGCAGTAATAGCCCACGGCGATCGCGACGCTGCTGTTGCCGCACGAGGTGGGAAAAGGTCAGGTCAGAGGAGGAAGCGGGAGCGCGGTGCATAACAGTTTCCGGATGCGGCAATGCCGATAAATCAATGGGATTGATCGTCCATCCTACCGGGAAGCGGGCGTCAGCTCCAGAGGGGAGCCACGGTGGCGTGCAGGCATAAAAAAATCAGGCCGCATTGCGCGGCCTGAGCGTGTGTTACCGGAATCAATGGCGCGGGCCATTCTCCTGTGGCGGCACCGGCCGGCCGTTACCGCCGCGGTGGTCGTCACCCCCGTGATTCCCCCGATCGCCCTTATTACCCTTACCAGGGTTGCCGGGATGATCATTGCCGGGCTTGTCATGGCCGCGCGGGCCATTGTCATGCTGCGGGGCGTGTGGCGCGGCATTGCGTTGCGGCGGGCGGTGCGGCTGCCAGCCACCGCCGTTCCAGTAAAGGCCGCGCTCGTTGCGGTCGCCGATGTGTTTGTTTTTGTGCTCGTGCCACCACTGCGGCGGACGCCAGTCGTAGCCGTCCCAGTAATAGCCCCGTTTATCCTGATCACCCAAATGTAATGAAACGCCAGGAACATTAATATCAAGGGATACACCTGCCTGCGCAATCATCGGCAGCGCCAGAACGCCGCACAACACCACACTACGCAACAGTAAAGAAGAACTTTTCATTTTATGCTCACCTTATTTATTTAGGCATGGCTTTTTATATCAACTCTTAATTTTTACTGCTATCGCCAGATGGCGTATTTGCACATCACTTTCATTGATCTTACGCAATCCTTACACTTCAACGCCGCGGATGTTTTATTTTAAATAGCCGGTTAATCCGCATCCCCTTTAACAACTCTTAACGATAAGCTTACGTGCTTTATTTATTGCCGCTTTTATACTGAGCGTGCATTCAATGAGAGGGTTATAAAAATGATGCGTAAATTAATTGCTATGCTTGGTATTGCTCTGGTAGTCACATCTCTCTCCGGTTGCCTGTTCCCGCCTCCGGGCGGCGGTGGCTGGGGCGGCGGCCACGGTGGCGGCGGTCATGGCGGTGGTGGCCCAGGTATGCGGTTTGACCGTTAAACCTGTCGCATAATCGCCGGTTAATTTGACTTAATTCAGCACAGCACTGTATTACGTTATGAATAACAAGGGAGCCTCGCTCCCTTTTTTATTTCCTTACTTATTCCCCCCTCCCTTTTCCCTCTGCTTTATTTTTCCCTTACAGATATCGGAATAATCCTGAAGTTAATTTACTTTTCCCCACAAATAAATAAAAAAGCACATCAGGCTAACCCAAGGCAGGGAATAAAAGGAATGCGCTTTATATTTTCACTAATGCTAAAAAGGAAACAGAAAAAAGGACAAAGAAAAAGGCCGCACAAGGCGGCCTTTTTTAACAGGGTGATTGCTTACTCTTTCGGCGTCGCATTTTCTACCCGGCTTTTTAACTTCTGCCCCGGACGGAAAGTGACCACACGACGCGCCGTAATCGGAATGTCCTCGCCCGTTTTCGGGTTACGGCCCGGACGTTGGTTTTTGTCGCGCAGATCAAAGTTGCCAAACCCTGACAACTTGACTTGTTCTCCATTTTCCAAAGCACGGCGTACTTCTTCGAAGAACAACTCCACCAGGTCTTTGGCATCCCGTTTGCTCAGCCCGAGCTTTTCAAACAGGTGTTCTGACATTTCAGCTTTAGTAAGCGCCATAGGTTCAATCCCTCAAGGATGCTTGGAATCGCTGTTTCAGAGCCTCTACACATTTTGCAACGGTAGCGGCGATCTCCTCTTCTTCCAGTGTACGAGCGGTATCCTGCAATACCAGACTGATAGCCAGGCTCTTAAAACCGTCTGCCACGCCCTTGCCACGGTACACATCAAACAAGTTTACGCCAACTACCTGATTTGCGCCAACTTTCTTACATTCGACCAAAATATCGTCTGCGGGAACGTTTTCTGCCACTACAATTGCGATGTCACGGCGGTTTGCCGGGAAGCGGGAAATCTCGCTCGCATCAGGCAGGACGCGGTCTGCGAGCTTATTCCACAGCAGTTCGAACACGATAGTACGGCCGTTCAGATCCAGTTTACGCTCCAGCTCCGGGTGCACGACTCCAATGAAACCAATACGTTCGCCCTGCAAATAAATCGCGGCGCTCTGGCCTGGGTGCAGCGCCGGATTGGCTTCGGCACGGAACTGGATTTCCGCTGCTTTCCCGGTAAGATCCAGAATTGCTTCGAGATCACCTTTCATATCGTAGAAGTCAACCGGCTGGCGCGCCAGATCCCAGTGTTCTTCGTAGCGATGGCCGGCAATCACGCCTGCCAGCATGAGATCCTGCCGGATAGCCAGATCTGCCGAACTATCAGGCACAAAACGCAGGCCGCTTTCAAACAGGCGTACGCGCCCTTGCTGGCGGTTCTGGTTATACACCACGGCAGACAGCAGGCCGGTCCACAGGGAGAGGCGCATGGCCGACATCTCTACCGAGATCGGGCTGGGCAGGATCAGCGCCTCTTCACCCGGATGCAGCAATGCCTGCACTTTCGGGTCAACAAAGCTGTAGGTGATCGCTTCCTGATAACCGCGGTCTACCAGCATGGTTTTCACGCGCTTAAGCGACAGGTCGGCTTCGCGGTGCGTGGTCATCTCCAGGTTCGCCCTGACCGGCACGTCCGGGATGTTGTTGTAGCCGTAAACGCGTGCCACCTCTTCCACCAGATCCTCTTCGATCTGCATGTCAAAGCGCCAGCTTGGGGCCACGGCCTGCCAGCCGCCGTCAAGGGTGGTCACGGTGCAGCCCAGGCGGCTCAGGATGTCACTGACCTGCTGGTCTTCGACCTGAATCCCGATCAGGCGATCAAGTTTTTCACGGCGCAGGGTGATGGTCGCCGGGCGCGGCAAGCTCGCCTCATGGGTGACGTCAATCACCGGGCCGGCCTGGCCGCCGCAGATGGCCAGCAACAGCGCGGTGGCACGTTCCAGGGCCTGGGGTTGCAGCGCCGGGTCTACGCCGCGCTCGTAGCGGTGTGAGGCGTCAGTGTGCAGGCCGTAACGGCGTGCACGGCCGGTGATCGCCAGCGGGTCAAAGAAAGCGCACTCCAGCAGCACATTTTGCGTCTCTTCATTCACGCCCGAATGCTCACCACCGAAGATGCCGCCCATCGCCAGCGCTTTCTGGTGATCGGCAATCACCAGCGTGTCATCACGCAGTTTGACTTCGGTGCCGTCCAGCAACACCAGCGTTTCATCCGGTTGCGCCATCCGCACCACAATGCCGCCGTCAATGCGGTCGAGGTCGAACGCATGCATCGGCTGGCCCAGTTCGAGCAGCACATAGTTGGTGACATCCACCACCGGATCGATAGAACGGATGCCGCAACGGCGCAGCTTCTCACGCATCCACAGCGGGGTGGCCGCTTTCACGTTGATGCCTTTCACCACCCGGCCCAGATAACGTGGGCAGGCTTCTGTCGCCTCAACCTTGATCGGCAGGGTGTCGGTCAGTGTGGCGGCCACCGGGGCCATTTCCGGCACATTCAGCGGCAGCTGGTTATTTACCGCTACGTCACGCGCCACGCCGATCAGGCTCAGGCAATCTGCGCGGTTTGGCGTCACGCTGATTTCGATGGTGTTGTCATTGAGCTTGAGGAATTCACGGATGTCGGTGCCGATCGGCGCGTCTTCCGGCAATTCAATGATGCCGTTATGGTCATCAGAAATACCCAGCTCAGAGAAGGAGCAGAGCATCCCTTCTGACGGCTCGCCTCGCAGTTTCGCGGCCTTGATTTTGAAGTCGCCCGGCAGCACGGCACCCACGGTGGCGACCGCCACTTTCAGGCCCTGGCGGCAGTTTGGCGCGCCGCAGACGATGTCCAGCAGGCGGTCGCCGCCTACATTCACTTTGGTGACGCGCAGTTTGTCTGCATTCGGGTGCTGGCCGCACTCCACCACATGGCCAACCACCACGCCGTGAAACGCCCCGGCAACCGGCTCAACGCCGTCCACTTCCAGGCCGGCCATGGTAATTTGCTCGGCCAGTTCATTGCTGCTGATGGCTGGGTTTACCCACTCACGCAACCAGAGTTCACTGAATTTCATGTGATATTCCCGCCTTACTTAAACTGTTTGAGGAAACGCAGATCGTTTTCGAAGAATGCACGCAGATCGGTCACGCCGTAACGCAACATGGTCAGGCGCTCCATACCCATGCCGAAGGCGAAGCCGGAGTAAATTTCCGGGTCAATGCCGACATTGCGCAGCACATTCGGGTGCACCATGCCGCAGCCCAGCACTTCCAGCCACTTGCCGTTTTTACCCATGACGTCCACTTCCGCGGAGGGTTCCGTGAACGGGAAATAGGAAGGACGGAAGCGGATCTGCAGATCGGCCTCAAAGAAGTTGTTCAGGAAATCATGCAGCGTGCCTTTCAGGTTAGTGAAGCTGATATCTTTATCGATAATCAGCCCTTCCATCTGATGGAACATCGGCGTGTGGGTCTGGTCGTAGTCGTTACGGTACACGCGGCCCGGCGCAATGATGCGGATAGGCGGCTGCTGGGCTTTCATGGTGCGGATCTGAACGCCGGAGGTCTGGGTACGCAGCAGGCGCGTGGCATCAAACCAGAAAGTGTCGTGGTCAGCGCGGGCCGGGTGGTGGCCCGGAATGTTCAGCGCGTCGAAGTTGTGGTAATCATCTTCAATTTCCGGGCCGGTCGCCACGGAGAAGCCCAGCTCGCCGAAGAATTGCTCAATGCGGTCAATGGTGCGGGTTACCGGGTGCAGGCCGCCGTTTTCCATCCGCCGGCCCGGCAGGGAGACATCAATGGTCTCTTCTGCCAGCCGCGCATTCAGGGCGGCACTTTCCAGGTTCTGCTTCTGGGCGTTCAGGGCATCCTGCACCTGCTGCTTGGCCTCGTTAATCACGGCACCGGCTGCCGGGCGCTCTTCCGGCGACAGCTCACGCAGTGATTGCATCTGCAAGGTAAAATGGCCCTTCCTGCCAAAATATTCGACGCGTACCAACTCCAACGCGGCAACATCCTTGGCATCTTCTACGGCTGCTTTCGCATTGGCAACCAGCTCTGCGAGATGTGGCATTGCTTTCCTCTTCTTCAGACCAACTGGCCTGATGTCTGTTTATTATTCATGCCGGTCAATACTCTGACGGCCTGTAACTTGCTGATTCTTCACAAGGCACTGCATCATGCCCGTGCTTAACGCCAAAAAAAAAGCCTCCGCGAGGGAGGCTTTGGCGCTATTTTCCGTTTCTTCTCTTACGCGCAGAAGCCTCCTGAAATCAGGCGCTAAAGTAAAAAAAGAAGCGGAAAACAGCAGCATTCATGCGTGCATTACCTTAAAAATCAACTGACGGCTATTGTCAGGTTTTGCGGGGCAAAAAGTCAAACATTCTCTTTGAATTACAACGTAAAAGAGGGAGCAAGCTCCCTCTTTTAACTGACTTACGCCAGTGCTGCTTTCGCTTTCTCAACCAGTGCGCTGAAGGCCACTTTGTCGAAGACTGCGATGTCAGCCAGGATCTTACGGTCAATTTCAATAGAGGCTTTTTTCAGGCCGTTAATGAATTTGCTGTAAGACATGTCGTTCTGACGGGCTGCAGCGTTGATACGCGCAATCCACAGTTGACGGAACTGACGTTTCTTTTGACGACGGTCACGGTAAGCGTATTGACCAGCTTTGATAACAGCCTGGAATGCAACACGATATACGCGCGAACGGGCACCGTAGTAGCCTTTCGCCTGTTTTAAGATTTTTTTGTGACGTGCACGTGCAATCACACCACGTTTTACGCGAGCCATATGCTCTCCTGAGTATTATTCTTGATTAAAAAAAGTGTAATTATGCGTACGGCAGACATGCGACGACAAGGCCAAGATCGTTCTTGGATACCATGCCTTTAGGACGCAGATGACGTTTACGCTTAGTAGCTTTTTTGGTCAGAATATGACGCAGGTTAGCGTGCTTACGCTTGAAACCACCGTTGGCGGTCTTTTTAAAGCGTTTAGCGGCGCCACGTACGGTTTTGATCTTTGGCATTTTAATTTCCACTTCGCATTGTTAATTACAACGAACCAGAAGGCGAAAAAATCCCACGCTACGCGAACGCAGCGCGGGATTGATTACTTGGAAGCCTTACTGTTTCTTCTTAGGTGCGAGCACCATGATCATCTGACGGCCTTCGATCTTCGTAGGGAAGGATTCGACAACGGCCAGATCAGAATCTTCACACAGGTCTTTACGGACGCGGTTAAGCACTTCCATACCGATCTGTTGGTGCGCCATTTCACGCCCACGGAACCGCAGGGTGATTTTGGCTTTATCGCCATCTTCCAGAAAGCGAACCAGGTTGCGCAGTTTGACCTGATAGTCGCCATCATCGGTACCAGGCCGGAATTTGATTTCCTTGACCTGAATAACTTTTTGTTTTTTCTTCTGTTCTTTTGTGGACTTGCTCTTCTCATAGAGGAATTTGCCGTAATCCATCACGCGGCATACCGGCGGTTCGGCATTGGGGCTGATTTCGACTAAATCAACGCCTGCTTCCTCAGCTTTCTCAAGAGCTTCATTCAGACTGACAATACCAATCTGCTCGCCATCGACGCCTGTAAGGCGCACTTCTTGGGCGCGAATTTCTCTGTTAATGCGATTCGGACGCGCCGGTTGAACTCTTTTTCCGCCTTTAATACTTTATTCCTCCAGTTGATGAAGACTTCTGCTGCGTATCTCGCTGAGCAGTTTGTCTACGACTTCGCTCACGTCCAGGCTCCCCAGGTCTTTTCCGCGGCGGGTGCGAACGGCAACTTTGCCTGTTTCCACCTCTTTATCACCGCAAACCAACATGTAGGGAACACGACGCAGCGTGTGTTCACGAATTTTAAAGCCTATCTTCTCGTTTCTCAAGTCCGCTTTCACACGAATGCCGACTTCCTGCAATTTTTTGGTCACTTCCTCAACGTATGCTGACTGGCTGTCAGTGATGTTCATCACCACAACCTGCACCGGTGCCAGCCAGGTCGGGAAGAAGCCGGCGTACTCTTCGGTAAGGATACCGATGAAACGCTCCATCGACCCAAGGATGGCACGGTGAATCATGACCGGGACCTGACGGTCATTGTTCTCTCCGACGTAAGAGGCGCTTAAACGGCCCGGCAGAGAGAAGTCGAGCTGCACGGTACCACACTGCCACGCACGATCCAAACAATCATACAGGGTAAATTCAATTTTCGGTCCGTAGAAGGCGCCCTCACCCGGCTGATATTCAAACGGGATCGCATTTTCAGTCAGCGCAGCAGCCAGGTCTTCTTCCGCGCGGGTCCACATCTCGTCGGAACCGATACGTTTTTCCGGGCGGGTGGACAATTTTACCACAATTTTTTCAAAACCGAAGGTGCTGTACATGTCGTACACCATCTTGATGCAGGCATTCACCTCTTCACGCACCTGATCTTCCGTACAGAAGATGTGGGCGTCATCCTGGGTGAACCCGCGTACGCGCATCAGGCCGTGCAATGCGCCGGACGGCTCATTACGGTGGCAGCTGCCGAACTCGGCCATACGCAGCGGCAAATCACGGTAGGATTTCAGCCCCTGGTTGAAGATCTGCACGTGGCCCGGGCAGTTCATCGGCTTGATGCAGTATTCACGGTTTTCAGAGGAGGTGGTAAACATCGCCTCTTTGTAGTTGTCCCAGTGCCCGGTTTTTTCCCACAGCACGCGGTCCATCATGAACGGCCCTTTCACTTCCTGGTACTGGTACGCTTTGAGCTTCATGCGCACAAACGCTTCCAGTTCGCGGAAGATGGTCCAGCCATCGTTATGCCAGAACACCATGCCCGGCGCTTCTTCCTGCATGTGGTAGAGGTCAAGCTGCTTGCCGATGCGGCGGTGGTCACGCTTGGCCGCTTCTTCCAGACGTTGCAGGTAAGCGTTCAGCTGTTTCTTGTCTGCCCAGGCCGTCCCGTAGATGCGTTGCAGCATTTTATTGTTGCTGTCACCGCGCCAGTAAGCGCCGGAGGTTTTCTGCAGCTTGAAATGGTGGCAGAAACGCATGTTCGGCACGTGCGGGCCGCGGCACATATCCACGTACTCTTCGTGATGGTAGAGGCCCGGATGGTCATCATGGCTGATATTCTCATCCAGGATCGCCATTTTATAGGTTTCACCGCGGGCGGCGAAGGTGTCACGCGCCTCCTGCCAGCTCACTTTCTTCTTGATGACGTCGTAATCTTTGTCCGCCAGCTCATGCATACGCTTTTCCAGCAGATCCAGATCTTCCTGGGTCAGCGTGCGGTCAATATCGACATCGTAATAGAAGCCGTTATCAATCACCGGGCCGATGGCCATTTTGGTGTCCGGCCACAGCTGTTTAATGGCGTGCCCCAGCAGGTGCGCGCAGGAGTGGCGCAGGATTTCCAGGCCTTCCGGATCTTTGGCGGTGATGATGGCAAGCTGGGCGTCGGTCTCGATCAGATCGCTGGCATCAACCAGCTCCCCGTTGACGCGGCCGGCGATACAGGCTTTCGCCAGGCCGGGGCCGATATCCAGGGCAACATCCATCGGGGAGACGGCACGGTCATAGTGACGCTGGCTTCCATCAGGAAGAGTAATAACAGGCATGATAATTCCTTATCTACAGTGGTGAACCACACGACAGTTCACATGCAGTAATAAATTTGAGTGTATTTTCAACGCATGGACGACAATCTAACCCACAATTGTTACATTTCCATCCATACGGGTAACCAGTCTGGCCGCCAACGGCGTTGCCGGCAGCCTGCGATAGTAACACTAATTAATTTCGTGATTCCAACCCCTTTATTGGGAATTCTCCGATCGCAGGCAGGCAGAGGAAAGCGCGCCGCTGCCATGGCCTGCTGCCCCCGGCTGAAGCCGCGGCGACAGGGTTATCCTTTCGCCGGTGCCTGTGAGGCCAGCACGCCGGTGCCTGCCGGCAGGGTGGTGAAACGGCTTAAAATATCGCCCCAGGTCTGGTTTGGGTCGAGGCTGGAAAACTGTTGCGGGTAAATAAATTTCGCCAGGAATTCCAGCCCGACGATGTTGTACGGGTGGTTATAGAAGTTGTGGTAGATACCGTAGAAGCGCTGGTTGCGAATGGCTGACACCTCGCTGAAGCCTGCACGGCTTTTCATTTTCGTGAAGGCCGCATCCACCTGCGCTTGCGTGACGTTGTAACCAAACGGCACTGCTGCGTTATTTTTGCTGGCCCACTGGGAGCCGGAAACGATATAGACATCCGGTTTCAGGCTGATGACCTTTTCCAGGGAGATATCGCCGGTTGCGCCCGGCAGCAATGAAGACCCGATATTCCGGGCGCCGACGGCCTCCACCAGCGCGCCCCACCCGACATGCGCGTGGGTGAAGCAGCAGGCATCCAGCCCACCCAGCCCGGCTTTGGCTTCAATAAAGACCTGCGGCTTCGGGGTGACATTGTTTACTTTCTCCAGCACGGCCTGATAGTGCTGCTGATAAAAGTCGGTATAGGCTTTGGCTTCCTGCTCACGGTTAAGCACTTCTCCCAGCAGGGTGATGCTTTTCGGCGTGTCTTCCACCGGTTTCAGCATGGTGTCGATAAACAGCACCGGCACATTCAGCGCCTTCATTTTTTCCAGCACGCCGGTTTCAGTCAGGGAGGGTTTGGCGCGCAGCTGCGCCACCATCAGATCCGGGCGCTCGGCGATCACGCTCTCAAGGTTCACTTCCCCTTTGTCGCTGAAGCCCATATCCAGGATTTTTTTCGCGGCCGGCCATTTCTGGTCAAGCAGTTGCCAGGTGGCCCCATCGCTCTTTTTCAGCAGGTTATTCCAGGCCACCACGCGGGCAAACGGGTCTTGCCGGTCAAGCAGCGCCAGCGCCAGAATATCCCGGCCATCCTGCACGATAAGGCGTTTCGGCTCCTGTTTCAGGGTGACGGTCTGGCCGGCGGTGTCGGTGACGGTCAGCGGATAAGTGGTGGCCATCACGGGGGCGGCACAACAGAGGGCTACAGCGGCAGCCAGCAGGGAAAGGGAACGCGGCACAAGGAACTCCTGTAAAAAAGTGTGCATGGATAGTAATGAGAATTGATTACATTATCAATCATGCACACCTGCCGTGCTCCCTGCCCTACGTTTTCCGCCTGGCCATCAGGCTTCCGGCAACAGGGACTGATAGGCTGTATTCACCTTCCAGAGATACCGGGGTGCCTGCGGGGCGGGATGGTTCGCCTGGATATGCGCGTAGAACGCCGTGGGTGACAGCCGGTTGATGGCGCGTACCGCCTGCTTGCGATCCGGTGAGAAAGTGCGCAACAGCGCACCGGCCCCGTTAACGTACGCGACCGTGACGGCATAACGCAGGGTCAGCGGGTCGTCAATCCCGGCCAGCTGCTGCTGGAGTACGCTCAGGTACGCGGTGCCCAATTCAATATTGGTTTCGGGATCTTTCAACTCGCGGCTGCTCGGCTGGCCGCGCCGCCCCTGAAGCCGGTAGGCATCACGCCCGGCAGTGGAAGCTTTAAGCTGCATCAGCCCCACCGCATTGGAACGGCTGACCACATCCGGTTTAAAGCCGGACTCCACCTGAATAATCGCTTTGACCAGCGTCTCATCGACCCCATAGCGCCGGGCGGCCTGATGGATGGTCTGGTTGTAGGCCAGTGCATTCATATTGGTGCCGGTAAACACCTTGCCGCTGCTCTGCGGCGGTTTTTTCTCACCGGCGCACCCTGCCAGCAGCAACGCCGCCAGCAAATAGCTCAGTTTTCGGTTTATGTTCATTCCCTTTTTCCGCTGTCGTGCTCATCATCACCGGCGTCAGGATACCGGCTCCGGCGTGCCACCTGAATAGGATTTGTGGACTATTCTCAATAATATCCCAATAAACAATGAGGTGAATTATGGCGTTATCACATCCTAAACCTTATGTCGTGACCTTTCGTTATCAGGAGCAGAGCCTGGCTGACCTGGCAAAGCTCACCAATCAGCTGACCCTGGCGGGGTTTACCACTTCGCTGACCAGCGAGGACGGCGTATTGCATGAGCTCGGCACCAACAGCTACGGCATCAGCGGCCTGCACAGCCGGGAGGATGTCACTGAACTGGCGACCCGCCTGGGTGAAACCGCGCTGGGCCAGACTCCGGAAGTCAGCCTGGCGTCGCTGGAGGAGTACCTGCAACAGATTAATGAGACGAAAATGCCGCCAAAAGCGTGATCTGCCGCGTACCGCTTTGCACAATTTTTGCGCTTTTTTCAGGCGTACTATCAATCGCGTATATACTTCCTAGGGCAAGCTGCCCCGGCAGCGCCCTCCGGGGCCTGCCTGTGCGCCAGATCGTTTTTTATCAGCGCTTTCCCGGCGTTGATGAATCACCGGCCGGACGGAGGGTACTACTATGTGGCAAGCCATTAGTCGTCTGTTGAATGATCACCTTGGCATCGCCGAGATACGCGAGCGTGTTGAGTTGCCCGGCGGTGAAATCCATCCGGCCTGGCGGGTGAGTTACGGCGAGCATGAGGTGTTTGTCAAAGCGGACCGCCGCGAATTGCTGCCGATGTTTACTGCAGAAGCCGATCAGCTTGAGCTGCTGGCCCGCAGTAAAACGGTGCGGGTGCCGGAGGTGTATGGCGTGGGCAGCGACCGGGATGACAGTTTCCTGTTGCTGGAATATATCCCCCTGCGCCCGCTGGATGCCGCGGCAGCTTACCGGCTCGGGCAACAACTGGCGGCCTTGCACCAGTGGAGCGAGCAGCTGCAGTTCGGCCTGGATTTTGACAACGACCTGGCCACGCTGCCGCAGCCCAATAGCTGGCAGCGCCGCTGGAGCACCTTTTTTGCCGAACAGCGGATTGGCTGGCAATTACAGCTGGCCGCGGAAAAAGGCATGGTGTTCGGTAACATGGAAGAGATTATTGATCTGGTGAAACAGCGGTTGCATAACCACCAGCCCCAGCCCTCCCTGCTGCATGGCGATCTGTGGCCGGGAAACTGCGCGCTCGGCCCGGACGGCCCGGTGCTGTTTGACCCGGCCTGCTACTGGGGAGACCGGGAGTGTGATCTCGCGATGCTGCCGCGTTACCCTGACCTGCCGGCCCAGCTCTATGACGGCTATCAGAGCATCTGGCCGCTGCCGGAAGATTTCCCGGCCCGCCAGCCGCTTTACCAGCTCTATTTCCTGCTTAACCGCAGCAACCTGTTTGGCGGCCAGCACCTGGTGGCTGCCCAGCGCGCGGTGGACCAACTGCTGCACCCGGAACCGGAGCCGTTCTAAGCGCATAAAAAAACCCGGCAGCACCGGGTTTCTTTCGTCCTGTTTCGCGAGTCAGGCAATCAGCCCCAGCAGCTTCAGCACCAGCCAGGCGATTACCGCGATCACCACCGGCAGGATATAGAGTGAAAAAACCTGCAAAAAGATGGTATGGCGCGGCAGGATGATCCGCTCTTCGACCTGCGCCCGCGTCCGCCCTTCACTGCCGCGCGCCTGCTCCAGAATCATCTGGTCTTCGACCCCTTCGCGGATATGGCGGACTTGCCGTGACATGCGTGCGCCGGACGCCTGCAAGGCCAGCCCGACGAAGATCAGAATATAAATCACGGCAAACATCACATTCGCCCCGCTCAGCCCCTGGCCCACCGCAGGCACCGGCGAGTTGTGCCAGAAAACGTTCAGGAACGGGGTATTAAAGCGGATCATATCGATCATGACATGCAGGAAATCCAGCATTACGGCGTTAATACCCTGAGTCTGTTTGCTTTGGCTGTAGATAAAGTTCAGCAGTGACACCACTGTCGACAGCAAGGCCGGAATAAACACTACCCAGCCTAATACCCGTTTGAGCACGGCAACGCGCCCAGCCTGTTGATACGTCATGGATTCCCCTTGTAAAGACGTCGTTCCTGTCAGCCAAGTGTACCTACAGATACAAAAACCGCCCAAACTTTTAATCATTTAGCCCCTGCGCGGCGTGCCGGGCGCAGGCGCCGGGATATTCAGCCGGCGGCCGGCAGTGGTAGAGTGTCTGCGGTTATCTTCCTGTTTACTGCTTAAGGAGCCTTTGCGCATGGCCTATGTCCGACCGATACACGCAGCAATTTTTGATATGGATGGGTTACTGATTGATTCAGAGCCGTTATGGACCCAGGCTGAGCTGGACATCTTCGGCGGGCTGGGGCTGGATCTGTCGCAGCGTGACACCCTGCCGGACACGCTGGGGCTGCGTATCGATCAGGTGGTGGAGTTGTGGTACCAGGCGATGCCGTGGCATGGCCCCAGCCGGGCGGAGGTGACGGAGATGATTATCGCCCGCGCGATTGCACTGGTAGAGCAGCATCGCCCGCTGCTGCCCGGCGTCAGCCATGCCCTCGAACTCTGCCGCCAACAGGGGCTGAAAATCGGCCTGGCGTCCGCGTCACCCCGCTTTATGCTGGATAAGGTGCTGGCGATGTTTGCACTGGAGGATTATTTCCCGGTGCGGGTCTCCGCCCAGCCGTTGGCTTACAGCAAGCCACACCCGGAGGTCTACCTGCTGGCGGCGCAGGAGCTGGGCGTGGATCCGCTTAACTGCGTGACGCTGGAGGATTCGGTTAACGGTATGGTCGCCACCAAAGCGGCGCGGATGCGCTCGATTGTGGTCCCGGCCCCGGAGAACCGTGGGGATGCCCGCTGGGCGCTGGCAGACGTCAGGCTGGAGTCGCTGGCGCAGTTACGTGTTGAACACCTCACCTGACACCGCACCGGATACCAGGCCGGGCGGCACACCCGCCCGGCCCGGAAGCGCTCCGGCGTCAGGCGTTATAAGAAGTCATCGCGCTTTGGCGAAAAGGTGTCGATCAGAATACTGCCCGCTTCCAGTGCCACTACCCCATGCATCTCATGTTTAACCGCCCGGTAGGCATCGCCGGTTTTCAGCACCTGTTTCACCCCTTCAATCTCCACCTCAAAACTGCCTGCGGCAACATAGGCAATCTGGTCATGGATGTCATGCTGGTGCGGGGTGCCGACGGCACCTTTTTCAAAATGCACCGCGACCATCATCAATTCATCACTCCAGGTCATGACTTTACGTTTGATGCCCTGCCCCAGATCGTCCCACGGGGTCTCCTGATCGAAAAAGAAGGTTTTCATGCTCTGCTCCTGTCACCAAATGGGGGTTACCGTGGCTCATACTACGGGTTCCGGCTGTGGCGTCAGCGCAAAAATAGCAAAAGCATGACGCCCTTCAAAAAATAAATAAAACATCATTTCATATTTATTGAATTCACATCCCGCAGGGCTTATGCTTTTTTCAGAACGAGGATGAACCGGGCACACTCCGGAGAGGCGGGCTGTCGCTGCCACGCGGCCTGCCTCTCTGCCCGGTGCATTCCCTCCCACGGGCCTTCGCCCGCTCCGCTACCCCTCAAGAGGCACTGACATGCAAGTCCGTCAAAGCATTCACAGCGAACACGCCAAACACCTCGATACTGCCGGCCTGCGCCGGGAATTCCTGATCGAGAAGATCTTTGAAGACGACACCTACACCATGACCTACAGCCATATCGACCGCATCATCATCGGCGGCATCAAGCCGGTGCAGAACAGCGTCTCGATTGGCGGGGAAGTCGGTAAGCAACTGGGCGTCAGCTATTTCCTTGAGCGCCGGGAACTGGGGGTCATTAACATCGGCGGGCCGGGCCTGATCGTGGTTGATGGTGATACCTTCGAAATCGGCTCTGAAGAAGCGCTCTATGTCGGCAAAGGCGCGAAGGAAGTGGTCTTCAGCAGCGTAGACGCCGCTCGCCCGGCCAAGTTCTATTACAACAGCGCCCCGGCTCACACCACCTTCCCGACCCGTAAAATTACCATGGCGGAAGCCTCGCCCCAGACGCTGGGCGACGATGCCACCAGCAACCGCCGCACCATCAACAAATTCATCGTGCCGGATGTACTGCCGACCTGCCAGCTCACCATGGGGCTGACCAAACTGGCGGACGGCAACCAGTGGAACACCATGCCGTGCCATACCCATGAGCGCCGCATGGAAGTCTACTTCTATTTTGACATGGACGAAGAGACCGCGGTCTTCCATATGATGGGCGAGCCGCAGGAGACACGCCATCTGCTGGTGCACAATGAGCAGGCGGTGATCTCGCCAAGCTGGTCTATCCATGCCGGTGTCGGCACCAAGCGCTATACCTTTATCTGGGGCATGATCGGCGAGAACCAGGTATTTGATGACATGGACCACGTGGCTGTGGCCGATCTGCGCTAACCTGCGCACCTGCCGCTGACGGCATAACCCGCGCCAATCCGGCTGCTGACAAGAGAAGCGAGAGATGATGCTGAATGCGTTTGAACTGAAAGATAAGGTGGCGATGGTCACAGGCTGCAACACCGGCCTGGGCCAGGGCATGGCGCTGGGCCTGGCCCAGGCGGGCTGCGACATTGTGGGTGTTAATATGTCAGAACCCACGGAAACCCGGCAGGCCGTGGAAGCACTGGGGCGACGTTTTCTGACGGTAAAAGCTGACCTGAGCAGCACCGGGGTCATCCCCCCGGTGGTAGAACAGGCGGTCACCGCCTTCGGCAGGATCGATATTCTGGTGAATAACGCCGGGATCATCCGCCGTGAAGATGCGCTCTCCTTCACCGAGCAGGACTGGGATGACGTGATGAACGTCAATATCAAAACCGTGTTTTTCCTGTCCCAGGCGGTGGCGCATCAGTTCATTAAACAGGGCAACGGCGGCAAGATCATTAACATCGCTTCCATGCTCTCTTTCCAGGGCGGTATCCGCGTCCCGTCTTATACTGCCTCCAAAAGTGCGGTGATGGGCGTGACCCGGCTGCTGGCCAATGAATGGGCAAAGCACAACATCAACGTCAACGCCATCGCGCCGGGTTACATGGCCACCAACAATACCCAGCAGTTGCGTGACGATGAAGACCGCAGCAAAGCGATCCTGGACCGCATCCCGGCCGGCCGCTGGGGCGTACCGGAAGATATGATGGGGCCGGTGGTGTTCCTGGCGTCCGCGGCGTCGGATTATGTGAACGGCTATACGCTGGCGGTTGACGGCGGCTGGCTGGCACGGTAACGTTTCTGCGCATCACGACAACGCGGCCTCCGGCCGCGTTTTTTTATGCCTGCTGCCCGCCTGCTGTTGTCTGCTTTCATACCCTGGCCGATTGCGCTTGCAAATAGTTACAGGGTAACCGCTTCCGCGCGCCAACATTATGTTTTATACTGGATAAATTACCAGTTTTTCAGTCAGGATTGTCGTATGACTGCCGAAGGGCATCTCATTTTTTCTGTTGCCTGTGCCATTTTTGCCAAAAAGGCAGAACTTTCCCCTGAGCTCGCCCAGGGGGACTGGTGGCATATTATTCCCGGTGCGTTGGTCACCTCGCTGCTGCCGGATATAGACCACCCCAACTCGCTGCTTGGCCAACGTCTGAAATGGCTTTCCCTGCCGATCTCCCGCCTTTGCGGCCACCGGGGGTTTACCCATAGCCTGCTGGCTGTCGCCGGCGGTATTTTCCTGTTCCGCTCCCAGGTGCCGGCTGACTGGGGCATTCCGCTTGATGTGCTGCACGCGATGATCATTGGTTACCTGAGCCATATTATGGCCGACATGCTCACCCCGGCCGGTGTGCCGCTGCTGTGGCCCTGCCGCTGGCGCTTCCGTGTGCCGATCCTGAACAGCCAGCGGGGCAACCAGCTGGAGCGCACGCTTTGCCTGGTGCTGGTGGGGCTGGCGGTCTGGTGGCAGCAAGGGCCGGGCTTTATTGACACCCTCCATCTCCCGGCACTGGGCGAATTTCTGAAGAACATCACCTCAATCTGAGTGCCTTATCGCCACTTTGCTTAAATAACGCCCTGAATTGCAGGAAAAGTTATAAGCCATAAGATCTGGTTATAAGCGCCTTTATTGCGGCCTGTTACCCTATGCACAGGCAAAAGTCAGGGTAAACCGTCTGAAAAAAACGGGTGCCCTGAGAATAATGCACTGTTTATTGGAAACTTCTGGAGAGTTGGGTATGAATCTTCCGCTCGTGATTAACGTAGTGGTCTTTATTGCCCTCCTGTGGCTTTTGGCGCAAACCCGCCATAAAGCCTGGAGCCTGGCGAAAAAAGTATTGGTGGGTCTGGTGCTGGGTGTCCTGTTCGGCCTTGGCCTGCAAGCCGTATATGGCTCAGACAGCGAAACCCTGAAAACCTCAATCAGCTGGTTCAACATCGTCGGCAATGGTTATGTGCAACTGCTGCAAATGATCGTCATGCCGCTGGTGTTCGCCTCTATCCTGAGCGCCGTCGCGAAACTGCATAACGCTTCGTCGCTGGGTAAAATCAGTGTGCTGACCATCGGTACCCTGCTGATCACCACCCTGATTGCCGCCCTGGTGGGTGTACTGGTGACCTGGCTGTTCAACCTGACGGCAGATGGCCTGGTGCAGGGTGCGCAGGAGACGGCCCGTCTGGCTGCTTTGCAGACGAATTATGCCGGTAAAGTGGCGGATTTGACCGTCCCGCAACTGCTGCTCTCTTTTGTGCCGAAAAACCCGTTTGCCGAACTGACCGGTGCCAGCCCGACGTCCATCATCAGCGTGGTGATCTTTGCGGCGTTCCTGGGTGTGGCGGCACTGCAACTGCTGAAAGATGACAAAACCAAAGGCGAGCGCGTGCTGGTGGCCATCGATACCCTGCAATCCTGGGTGATGAAGCTGGTGCGCCTGGTGATGAAACTGACGCCGTATGGCGTGCTGGCACTGATGACCAAAGTGGTGGCCGGTTCCAACGTGCAGGACATCATTAAACTCGGCAGCTTCGTGGTCGCGTCGTATCTGGGCCTGGCGATCATGTTTGTGGTTCATGCGCTGTTCCTGGCCGGTGTCGGGGTCAACCCAGGCCGCTTCTTCCGTAAAGTCTGGCCGGTGCTGACCTTCGCCTTTACCAGCCGCTCCAGCGCCGCGACCATCCCGCTGAGCGTGGAAGCGCAAACCCGCCGTCTGGGTATCCCGGAATCCATCGCCAGCTTCTCCGCCTCCTTTGGCGCGACCATCGGGCAGAACGGCTGTGCCGGTCTCTACCCGACCATGCTGGCCGTGATGGTCGCCCCGACCGTGGGCATCAACCCGTTTGACCCGGTCTGGATCGCCACGCTGGTCGGCATCGTGACCCTCAGCTCTGCCGGTGTGGCGGGCGTGGGTGGCGGCGCGACCTTCGCAGCCCTGATTGTGCTGCCGGCGATGGGCCTGCCGGTGACGCTGGTCGCGCTGCTGATCTCCGTCGAACCGCTGATCGATATGGGCCGTACCGCCCTGAACGTCAGCGGCTCCATGACGGCCGGCACCGTGACCAGCCAGCTGATGCGCCAGACGGACAAATCGCTGATGAACGCAGACGAAACGGCAGAGCTGGCGCACCGCTAAGCCTGCTGAGTACGCAGCAAAAAAAACCGGCGCTCCAGGCGCCGGTTTTTTTATCAGGTTATCCCGTTATCAGAACGGGTAGTCGTGGTAACCCATTTGCTCGGAGATGTTGCGGGCCGCAGTGTGCAGCATCGCCACATAATCCACTTTCGCCTCTTCCGAGAACCGGATGGTCGGGAACGACATGCTCAGGCCGGCAATCACCACCCCGAAGCGGTCGAATACCGGCACCGCCAGGCAACGCAGCCCCTCTTCCTGCTCTTCGTTGTCTTCACCGTAACCCTGCTCACGCACCAGATCGAGCACCGGCATCAATTCATCGGCGCTGCCGACCGTGCGCGTGGTGCTGCGGGTGAACTCCACCTCTTTCAAAATTTCCGCCACATCCTTGCGATCGCGCCAGGCCAGCAACACTTTGCCGATGGCCGTGCTGTGCAGCGGGTTGCGGCGGCCGATACGCGAATACATGCGCAGGTTGTACATGGAGTCAATTTTATGGATGTAGACGATGCTGTCTTCATCCAGCGCACCGAGGTGGATGGTTTCCCTGGTCAGCTTCGACAGCTCACGCATTTCGATGTCAGCACTGCGGATCAAATCGACGTTTTGCAACGCCTTGGCCCCCAGTTCAAACAACTTCAGCGTCAGCGAATACTTTTCTGACTCCCCTTCCTGCGCCACATAGCCCAGCGACTTCATGGTTTGCAGAAAGCGATAGACGGTGCTTTTGGACATCATCACCCGTTGGGAGAGCTCAGTAATCCCAATTTCCCGCTCCTCACCCAGCGCCTGAAGAATGCCGAACACCTTAAGGACAGAGGACACGGAATCGGGTTGTTTATCAAAATCTGCAATTGCCATAGTTGCCTTACCTTCGCCGGTGCCTGGTTCAGGCCCCCGGTTCAATGGGTTTCAAAAAAATCAGAACAGTAATTCAGTATAAGAGAAATCGCGCACGGTTAGCAATCTACGGGACTTTTACGCCCCTTTCACCCTTTCTTGTGTTCAATCATAAAATATCTCACCGCCGTCACAATTTAATGAAACGCCAGTTTATTTTTTTTATTTATACGTTTTAATTAAAAAACCTACCTAACCGCGGGCCGCCTGTTTTGTGGCCCGGCCAGAGTGAGAGACCCACATGTATACCTTGCGCAGCTATGATTTTTTTCCGCGCCAGGAGGATGCCGTGGCCCTGGCGTTTCGCGAGCCGCAGGAGCCTTTTCCTGAGCATACCCACGATTTCAACGAAATCTTTATTGTGGATGGCGGCAGCGGGTTACACGTCCTGAATGATTTCCCTTACACCATTAACTGCGGCATGTGCTTTTACATTAATGCAGACGATCGCCATCTGTTTGAACAGGTGGATGATTTGCGCCTGGTGAATATTCTTTACCGGCCGAATACTTCCTTTACCTTTATCAAAAACTTCAGCCACCTGCTGCCCTCGCCGGATGACGGGTGCGTCTGGAGCATCAGCCCGGTGCTGAAAAAAGCGCTGAAAAGCCTGCTGGATGAAATGAAACTTCAGGTCGAACAGGAGCCGTTGATTGAGCAGTGCCGCCAGGAGACGCTGTTTTTACGCATCCTGATGCTGCTGCGCCAGGGGCGTTACCGGATTACCCCGGCCGGTTCCAATCAGGACAAGCTGCAACAGATCCTGCTCTACCTGCAACAGAACCCGCAGGATGAGATTAACTGGGAAGCCCTGGCGGAACGCTTTTTTATCACGCCACGCACCCTGCACCGCCAGTTCCTCAGCCATACCGGCCAGACGCCGCAAAAATACCTCAATACCCTGCGGCTGAACCGGGCGAAATACCAGATTCAATCCACGGATGACACGCTGACGGAGATTGCGTTTGCCTGCGGTTTCAGCGACAGCAACAACTTTTCTACCTCGTTTAAAAAAGCGTTTGGCGTCAGCCCCAGCCAGTTACGCAAATCCCTGCAGTATAATTAGCCCCCGGCGGACAGCGGTTGCTTACAAAAAAGAGGCCGCCTGCCGGCATGAAACCCCGCGCTTAAGTAGCCGGCATGTTAATATTTTAAACAAACCTGTTTAACATCAGACCCCTTTCATGACCGCAACTCCTGCTGACGGCTTGCCCGTTCCACAACGTTATGGTGCGATCCTCGCTATCGCCTTGGGTATTATTGTTTCCGTGCTGGACGGGGCCATTGCCAACGTCGCCCTGCCGACCATCGCCAGGGATTTACAGGCAAGCCCGGCGTCATCGATCTGGATTGTGAATGCCTACCAACTGGCGATTACCATCTCCCTGCTCCCGCTCTCCTCGCTGGGGGATATTGTCGGGTACCGCCGGGTGTATCAGGCCGGTCTGCTGGTATTCAGTATTACCTCTGTGTTCTGTGCCCTGTCAGACTCGCTGCTCACCCTGACTATCGCCCGTGTCCTGCAAGGTTTTGGTGCCGCGGCGATCATGAGCGTAAACACGGCGCTGGTGCGCATTATCTATCCACAGCGTTATCTGGGGCGCGGTATTGGCATCAATGCGCTGATTGTCGCCGTCTCTTCGGCGGCCGGGCCGACCGTAGCCTCGGCCATCCTCTCCTTTGCCGCCTGGCCCTGGCTGTTCGCCATTAACCTGCCGATCGGCCTGGTGGCGCTGGCGCTCGGTATGAAGTTTTTACCGGCTAACCTCAGCCGCCGTAAAGGCCAGCGCTTTGATGTGCTGAGCGGCATCCTGAATGCCCTGACCTTCGGCTTACTGATTACTGCGCTGAGCGGCTTTGCCCAGGGGCAGAGCCTGCTGCTGACATTTGGGGAGTTGCTGGCGCTGCTGATTGTCGGGGTGGTGTTTGTGCGGCGGCAATTGAATCAGCCCTTCCCGCTGCTGCCGGTTGATCTGCTGCGTATCCCGATCTTTTCGCTGTCAATCGGCACCTCCCTCTGCTCCTTCAGCGCCCAGATGCTGGCCTTTGTGTCGCTGCCGTTTTTCCTGCAAACCGTACTGGGGCGCAGCGAAGTGGAAACCGGCCTGCTGCTGACGCCCTGGCCGCTGGCGACGATGGTCATGGCCCCCATCGCCGGCAGGCTGGTGGAGCGCTACCATGCCGGGCTGCTGGGCGGCATCGGCCTGATGGTGTTTGCCGCGGGCCTTTTTGCCCTGGCGCTGCTGCCCGCCGCCCCCAGCGATGGTGATATCATCTGGCGGATGATCCTGTGTGGGGCTGGGTTCGGGCTGTTCCAGTCGCCTAACAACCACACCATTATCAGCGCGGCCCCGCGTGAGCGCAGCGGAGGGGCCAGTGGGATGCTCGGCACAGCCCGCCTGCTGGGCCAGACGGCCGGTGCTGCGCTGGTGGCGCTGATGTTCAACCTGTTTTCCCAGGCCGGCACCCATGCCTCACTGCTGCTGGCCGGGTCGCTGGCGGCGGGCGGCGCGCTGGTCAGCTTCCTGCGGATGACCCAGCAAGGCAGCCCGGCCACCTGATGCCTTAAGCGCCGGGCAACCCGCCGGGCTGAAGGCATAAAAAAGCCCCGCACATTGGCGGGGCTTTTTACTATCGTGTAAATCAGTTCAGGTACTGGCCGCTGCGCAGCGCCTCAATCCGTTTATCCAACGGCGGGTGAGACATAAACAGCTCACTGAGCGATTTACTCTTACCATTGATACAGAACGCCATCATGCTGCCCGCTTCCTGCGGCTCATGGCTGGTTTTCAACCGTTGCAGGGCAGCAATCATCTTGTCACGCCCGACCAGCTTGGCCGAACCGGCATCCGCGTGGAATTCACGATGACGGGAGAACCACATGGTGATGATGCTGGCCAGAATACCGAAGACCAGCTCCAGCACGGTTGCCACCGCGAAATAGATCAGCGGGTTGCCGTTGTTGCTGCCCTCTTCTTCACGGTTACCGCCCAGGAACCCAGCCGCCACCTGCGCCAGCAGGCGCGAGATGAAGATAACGAAGGTGTTTACCACCCCCTGAATCAGGGTCATGGTGACCATATCGCCGTTGGCAATGTGGCTGATTTCATGGGCCAGCACCGCTTCCGCTTCTGCCTGGCTCATGTTCTGCAACAGGCCGGTACTCACCGCCACCAGCGAGGCGTCACGCCGGGCACCGGTGGCAAAGGCGTTGATGTCCGCCGCGTGGTAAATCGCCACCTGCGGCATGGCGATACCCGCCTGCTGTGACTGCTGGCGGATGGTGTCGAGCAGCCAGCGCTCGGTGGCGTTACGGGGTTGTTCAATCACTTCGCCGCCGACCGCGCGCAGCGCCATCCATTTGGACATCAGCAGCGAAACCAATGCGCCGCCAAAACCAAACAGCCCGGCCATGATCATTAACCCCATGACACTGCTTGATTGGATCCCTGTCAGGCTGAGTACCAGCCCGAAGACCACCATCACCGCCAGGTTGGTCAGCAGGAATAACGCTATACGCATCATAAAATTGTCACTTCCTCATTGTTGGGATTTTTGCTGTGCAGGCCACATGCCTGCCCCTTGATCGTATGGGCTTGGCGGCATGTTTCAAGCGTTACGTGGACTTAAGCTGCTAAAATCACAAAACTTTACAAAATGCAGCGATCTGTGTCGCATTATGAGCAGGCTTAACCGAAATCCTCTGCCTTTGCAGCTTAGTGGGGCGATCCCCCGAACAGCAGCTATAAAAAAAGCGCACCGGAGTGCGCTTTTTCAAGGCGGGCTGCTTATTTGGCTGCCGCATTCCCTTCAGCGGTTTCCATCTTAGAGAGATCAAGCGCGATGTGCGCCGTCTCATCGAGATACGGATCGGGCTGCTGGTAATCTTTCGGCAGATCGTCGAGCGATTTCAGCGGTTTTTTCCCTTCGCGTTTGAAACGCTCATTGATGCGGTTCAGGCGGATGGCGTCATCCTCGTGGTTCTCTTTTTCGCGCTGGGCAAAATTGAGTGACACGATGTCGCGCTTATCTTTGGTCGCCTTATACTTTTCAATGTCCTGCGCAATGCTCTGGAACTCCGGATCGCCGGCGATACGGTCAGCGTGCGTTTTCAGCAGCGCCGGGACGAACGGTTTCATGTCGCCGGTTTTGCTGTAGGTCGCCGCGTTAATGCTGTCCCACGGCAGGGCATTATCTTCGAACGCTTCCCCGGTTTCCGCCGCCTCGATGCCGGTCGGCATCAGGATGTCCGGCGTGACCCCTTTACGCTGAGTACTGCCGCCGTTGACGCGGTAGAATTTCTGGATGGTGTACTGCACCGACCCCAGCGCCGGCCACTCAGGGCGCAGCATCTGGTCATAGATGCGGTTCAGCGAACGGTACTGCTGCACGGTACCTTTCCCGAAGGTCGGTTCACCCACAATCAGCGCGCGGCCGTAATCCTGCATGGCGGCAGCGAAAATCTCAGATGCCGAGGCGCTGAAGCGGTCAACCAGCACCACCAGCGGCCCTTTGTAATAGACCACGCCGTCGGTGTCGCTGTCTTCACGCACCTTGCCGTTGTTATCACGCACCTGCACCACCGGGCCGCTTGGAATAAACAGGCCGGAGAGCGAAACCGCCTCGGTCAGTGCACCGCCGCCGTTGGTCCGCAGGTCGATCACCAGACTGGTGACGTGCTGTTTTTCCATCTTCTGCAACTGCACTTTAACGTCATCCGTCAGGCCCACGTAGAAACCGGGGATGTCCATCACGGCGACTTTCTGCTTGCCGAGGGTCTTCACCGTCATCTTCACGGCGCGGTCTTCCAGGCGGATGCGCTCACGCGTCAGGGTCACAGTGCGGGTTTTGGTGCCCTTCCCGGCCGGTAACACTTCCAGGCGCACTTTGCTGCCTTTTGGCCCTTTAATCAGCGCGACCACGTCATCCAGGCGCCAGCCAATCACGTCCACCACCGGTTTGCCGCTCTGGCCCACCCCGACGATCCGATCGCCCACGGTGATGTTTTTGCTTTTCGCCGCCGGGCCGCCCGGTACCATCGAATTAATGACGGTGTAGTCATCATCCTGCTGCAGCACAGCACCGATGCCTTCCAGTGACAGGCTCATCTCGGTATTGAACTGCTCAGTGTTGCGCGGGGACAGGTAATTGGTGTGCGGATCAATCTCATGCGCAAAGGCATTCATGATCAGCTGGAATACATCTTCGCTGTTGCTCTGCGCCAGTCGCTTAATCGCGAAATGGTAGCGCTTGCTGAGCACATCACGGATCTCTTTCTCGTCTTTGCCGGTAAGCTTGAGGTTCAGCTCGTCATATTTGACTTTGGCATCCCACAGGCTGTTCAGCTCATTGATGTCCTTCGGCCAGGGCGCTTTGCTGCGGTCGAGGTCAATGGTGTCATTGCCGGTGAAGTCCATGGGTTTGGCCAGCACCGTCAACGCGTATTGGAAGCGTTCAAACCGGCGTTTCTGCGCCAGGTTGAACAGGGCATAGGCGGTGTCGAGCTTGCCGGTTTTCAGCTCCTCGCCCATGCTGGTTTTTTTGTCCGCAAACTGCGCCACATCTGCCGCCATCAACACGTTATGGTTGAAGTCCAGCATATTGAGGTAGCGTTCGAAGATTTTCGCGGAGAAGTTCTCATCCAGGTCAAACTGACGGTAATGAGAACGGGTGAAACGCGCCGTCACACGTTCGCTGACGGTGGCGTCCTGCGGCTCCTGCTGGAGCTGAGGCAGCGTTTCAAGCGTCACGGGGGCCTCATTGGCAAAGCTTACGCCCGCCAGAAACAGGCCCGCCGCGATGGCGGTAACTCTGACAAATTTGTTCATGCCTGGGTTGGCCTCCGTATCAGAACTGCAAGTGTTCTGCGCGCACGATCATCGCCAGACCGGAGGAAAGCTGCACACGGACACCGTCTTTGGCAATTTCCAATACGGTGGCATCCATCGCGCTTTTACCGGCCCGGACTTTGATCTCTTGGCCAATCTGCAGTTTTGAGATGTCGGTGACGGGCACCAGACTTGCCGGGCTCTCCTGACGTTCAGCGCGAGGCTCTTTAGCCTGTTGCGGACGCGGTGAGCGCGGCTTGCGGGTTTCCTGGGCGGCGGCGTTTTCACGGCGCGGCGCAGGTTTTTTACCCGCCGGGCGTGGGCGGCGGGCAGGCGCAGCATCCGGGGTTTCCCCGTTGGCAGCAGCCGCTTCGCGACGCTTAGCCTGCTGTTCGGCACGTTGCGCCTGGACGCGGGCTTTCGCCTCTTCCAGTTGCTTACGCGCATGTTCAACATGCTGTTCTTCAAGCTCGCCGCATGGGTTGCCGTCTAAATCGACGCGCTGGGCACCGACTTTAACGCCATACAGATAGCGCCAGCTTGAGGTATAAAGGCGCAGGGCGGAACGCAATTGCGTTTTGCTGAGGTTCTCCTCAGCCTGAACGCGCTCCACAAGATCCTGAAAAATGCCGATCTTTAACGGACGCGCTTCGCCTTCGGCGGTGAAACAGAGCGGGAACCGCTCAGCCAGATAGGCGATGACTTCTTTACTACTGTTCAACTTAGGTTGATTTTCCATGAAATTTCCTGATTACAACGGGTTTGCCAACCGGCGCAGGCATGAACAGGCGCCATTATAATGACGCCATCAGTAAATGCCACGTTATCCGTTAATCATCGTGAGAAAGAAGGACATATTTTGCCGCGTCGCACTGTTCCAGCTGTGCACAAAGCGCGTCAACCACTGCAATCAGGCCGGTTTCGTCTTCTTCATCGAAGCGTTGATAAACTGTGCTGTCAATGTCCAGTACCCCGATGATCTGCCCGCCGACCCGCAGCGGCAACACGATTTCGGCATTGCTGGCCGCGTCACAGGCGATATGGCCGGGGAATGCGTGGACGTCACCCACACGCTGGACAGCCTGTTCTGACACTGCCGTCCCGCAGACGCCCTTACCCACCGGAATACGCACACAGGCGATTTTTCCCTGGAACGGCCCCAGCACCAGCGTTTTGCCGTCCATCAGGTAGAAGCCTGCCCAGTTCACGCCTTCAAGGCGCTCATACAGCAGCGCACTGGCATTGGCCAGCGTGGCAATAAAATTGGTTTCGCCGGACAGCAGCGCGCCCATGTCACGTTTTAATTCTGTGTAGAATGCGTTTTTGTTCATGTCATGACCATAAAATCTGTAAGGGTAACCCGCGCTGACAGCGCTTAGCCCCTATAAAATAAGCATTAAATGCGTATCGTCACAAGGTTAATCGGCGGTTACTTCACAAAACCCCCTGTGTCGGGGTATGTTGGCCGCTGAAAGTCGCCGGATTTATCTGAACCATGCCTGACCGCGCCCTCATTTCACGCTACGCTAAGTGTCTAGACATGCATCAAAAAACGCGTCTCCCTTCCGGCCACGACCGCCGGAGGCGGATTGTGCCCCAGATACGATGCAGGGAAAGCACATTTTTTTGTAACCAGGTGGCACAGACCCCTCACAGGCTGTTCACGCACCTTCTGCCGAGTCCGGAATCATGAAAATAGAGACACTCTCCGGCCCGTTGCCCCAGGCCCGCTACCAGCGTTGCAGTGAGTGCGACATGCTGTTTACCCTGCCGTTCCTCAGCGGCACGGAATCCGCCTACTGCCCGCGCTGCAATGCCAGGGTGGAGAAAGGGCGCGACTGGTCGCTGACGCGCCTGGCGGTGGTGGCCGTGACCGCGCTGCTGCTGATGCCGTTTGCCTTCAGCGAGCCGCTGGTAAGCATCCGCCTGCTCGGCACCCGCATCGAGGCCTCCCTGCTGGAAGGCGTCTGGCTGATGACCGACCAGAATTCGCCGCTCACCGGCAGCATGGTGCTGTTCTGCACCGTGGGCGCACCGCTGACGCTGGTGCTCTCCCTGCTCTATCTGTATCTCGGGCGGCAGCTCGGCATGAACCTGCGGCCGGTGCTGTTGATGCTGGACCGGCTGAAAGAGTGGGTCATGCTGGACATCTACCTGGTCGGCATGGGCGTGGCGTGCATCAAAGTCAAAGAGTATGCCGACATCACGCCCGGCCCGGCGCTGATTGCCTACCTGGCAGTGATGCTGCTGACGCTTTTGCTGCTGATCCACCTCAACGTGGAGCAACTCTGGCTGCGCCTCTACCCCCAGCCACAGCCGGGCGGCGATCCCGCCACGTTCCGGCTCTGCCTGCCGTGCAAATTTACCGGCCACCCGGATGCCCGCGGCCGCTGCCCGCGCTGCCATGTGCCGATGCGCCTGCGCCGCCGCCACAGCCTGCAAAAGAGCTGGGCTGCGCTGCTGGCGGCGATGGTGTTTCTGCTGCCGGCCAACCTGCTGCCGATCTCCATCATCTACGCCAACGGCGAACGCATGGAAGACACCATTTTCTCCGGGGTGGTGTCGCTCGCCACCTCCGGCAATATCCCGATTGCCGGGATCGTCTTCATCGCCAGTGTGCTGGTGCCTTTTACCAAGGTCATCGTGCTGCTGGTGCTGCTGCTCAGCATCCATTTCCGTACCCAGCACAGCCTGAAAACCCGTATCCGCCTGCTGCGGCTGGTGACCTGGATTGGCCGCTGGTCAATGCTCGACCTGTTTGTGATAGCGCTGATGATGTCACTGATCAACCGCGATCAGTTGCTCTCGTTTACCATGGGGCCGGCTGCCTTTTATTTCGGCAGTGCGGTGTTCTTAACTATCCTGGCCGTACACTGGCTGGATAGCCGTTTGATTTGGGATGCACATGCAACACGAAACGCCGACTACACCGACTAAGGCGCGGATAAAAAAGAAGCGCCGGATTTCCCCGTTCTGGTTACTGCCGTTTATTGCCCTGATGATTGCCGGCTGGCTTATCTGGAGCAACTATCAGGAGCGCGGCAGCACGGTGACCATCTCCTTCCAGTCTGCGGCGGGCATTGTCGCCGGGCGTACGCCGGTGCGCTATCAGGGGGTGGAGGTGGGCACCGTCCAGACTATCAGCCTGAGCAAGGATCTGCGCAACATCCTGGTTAAGGTCAGCATCCGCAGTGAGCTGGAAGATGCGCTGCGCGACGGCACCCAGTTCTGGCTGGTGACGCCCAAGGCCTCGCTGGCCGGGGTGTCCGGGCTGGATGCGCTGGTGGGCGGCAACTACATCGGCATGATGCCCGGCCCCGGCGAACCGAAAACCCAGTTCACCGCCCTCGACACCCAGCCGAAATTCCGCCTGAACACCGGCGAGCTGATGGTGCACCTGCGGGCGGCGGACCTCGGCTCCCTGAACACCGGCTCGCTGGTCTATTACCGCAAAATCCCGGTCGGCAAGGTCTACGACTACGACATCGCGCCCGGCAAAGAGGGTGTGACCATTGATGTGCTGATCGACCGCCGCTTCGCCAATCTGGTGAAACGCGACAGCCGCTTCTGGAATGTCTCCGGCTTCCAGGGCGATTTCAGCCTGCAAGGGGCGTCGGTCAAAATGGAGAGCCTGGCGGCGCTGGTCAACGGGGCAATTGCCTTTGACTCCCCCACCGGCGGCACCCCGGCCTCCGCGGAACAGACCTACCAGCTCTACCCCGACCTGGCGCACAGCCAGCGCGGCGTGCTGATCCACCTCGACCTGCCCTCGGGCGACGGCCTGAACGCCAACCATACCCCGCTGATGTACCAGGGGTTACAGGTCGGTACCCTGACGGCAGTCACGCTGGAAAAAGGCGGCAAGGTCAGCGGTGAGCTGACGGTAGACCCGTCGGTGGTGGAACTGATGCGCAGCGGCACGCGCATTGAGCTGAACAGCCCGAAACTCAGCCTGAGCGATACCCGCCTCAGCGCGCTGCTCACCGGCAGCACTCTGGAGCTTATCCCCGGCGAGGGTGAGCGGCAGGATCGCTTCACGGTGTTCGACAGCAGCCTGAAACTGTTGCAGCAGCCCAATGTGCTGACGCTGGAACTGCTCGCGCCGCAGACCTACGGCATTAACCCCGGCCAGCCGCTGATCCTGTACGGCATCAATGTCGGCCAGGTGCTGTCACGCGACCTCACGGACGCCGGTATCCTGTTCAAAGTCGCGGTCAAACCGGAATACCGCCACCTTATCCATCAGGACAGCAAATTTGTGGTCAACAGCCGGGTCAATGTGAAGCTGGGGCTGGACGGGCTACAGGTCAGCGGGGCCAGCGCCGCAGAGTGGATTGACGGCGGCATCAAGATCCTGCCGGGCGAGAAAGGCGACCCGGCGGGCCGCTACCCGCTCTACAGTGATGAGCAGAAAGCAGAAGAAGGCACCCAGAGCGACACCCCGAAACCCACCCTGACGCTGACCGCCGACAGCCTGCCGGATGTGCAGGCCGGTTCGGTCGTGCTCTACCGTAAATTCCAGGTGGGTGAAATCACGGATATCCGCCCGCGCGCCAACGCCTTCGATGTGGACGTCTATATCCAGCCGGAGTACCGCAAGCTGCTCACGGACAAAAGCATCTTCTGGGCCGAAGGCGGCGCGAAAGTGCAGCTGAACGGGGCCGGTTTCTCTGTGCAGGCCTCCCCGCTCAACCGGGCGCTGAAAGGGGCAATCAGCTTCGATAACCTGGAAGGCGTCACCTTTACCAAAGGGGTGAAACGGGTGCTCTACGCCAACGAAACCGCCGCACGGGCAGTGGGCAGCCAGATCACCCTGACCACCTTTGACGCCAGCAAACTCTCACCGGGTATGCCGATCCGCTACCTGGGCATCGACATCGGCCAGGTGGAGTCGCTGAAGCTGACGCCGGAACGCAACCAGGTGGATGCCAAAGCGGTGCTCTACCCGGAATATGTGCAGAACTTTGCCCGCACCGGCACCCGGTTCTCGATTGTGTCGCCGGAGATCTCCGCCGCCGGGGTCAGTAACCTCGACACGCTGATCCAGCCCTACATCAATGTGGAACCGGGCGCAGGCGGCCATATGGCGCGCACCTTTGAATTGCAGGAAGCCACCATCACCGACTCACGTTACACCGACGGGCTGGGGATTGTGCTGGATGCGGCAGAAACCGGCTCGCTGTCAGTGGGCACGCCGATCCTCTACCGCGGCATTGAGGTCGGCACCGTCACCGGGTTCTACCTCGGCTCGATGGGCGACCGGGTGCATGTCACGCTGCGCATCAGCAAAAAGTACCAGCACCTGGTGCGCAACAATTCGGTGTTCTGGCTGGCTTCCGGTTATAACCTGCAATTCGGCCTGACCGGCGGCGTGATCAAAAGCGGCACCTTCCAGCAGTTTATCCGCGGCGGCATCGCCTTTATGACCCCGCCAAGCATTCCGCTGGCACCGAAGGCCCTGCCCGGCAAGCATTTCCTGCTCAACAGCGAGGAGCCGAAAGGCTGGCAGAGCTGGGGCACCGCCATCCCGCAGAATTGATCCGGCGGGAACGTCTCTCCTTTAAAGCAGCCTGCGGGCTGCTTTTTCTTTTTTGGCGCCGCCCGCAGGCGGCTTTTTCCGGCCGGGTCGCCATTTCACCGCCGCACCGCAGGTGTGCTAGACTGCGCGCCACTTTTATTGCGCTTGCGGACTCCTCCCTGTGGCTAAACACCTCTCTGCTTTCCTGCCGCCTGAATTCCTCGCGGCCACCCGTGCCATCATGCCCGCCGACCTGTCGATGGACGATTTTATCGCCGCCTGCCAGCGCCCGTTGCGCAGCAGCCTGCGCGTCAACACCCTGAAGATAAGTGTGGCGGACTTCACCGCCCGCGCCGCCGCCTATGGCTGGCAGCTTTCGCCCGTGCCGTGGTGCGCGGAAGGGTTCTGGATTGAACGCAGTGATGACGAAAGCCAGCGGCTCGGCAACATGCTGGAACACCTGGCCGGGCTGTTTTACCTGCAGGAAGCCAGCTCGATGCTGCCGGTCAGCGCGCTGTTCAGCGGCAATGCCCTGCCGGAACGGGTACTGGATGTGGCCGCCGCCCCCGGCTCGAAAACCACCCAGATTGCGGCCCGCATGGGCAACCTCGGCGGCATTGTCGCCAATGAATATTCCGCCAGCCGGGTCAAGGTGCTGCACGCCAACATCAGCCGCTGCGGCGTCAGCAACAGCGCGCTGACCCACTTTGACGGCCGGGTGTTTGGGGCCGCGCTGCCGGAGACCTTTGATGCGATTTTGCTCGATGCGCCCTGCTCTGGCGAAGGCGTGGTACGCAAAGATCCGGATGCCATGAGCAACTGGTCGCCGGAGAGCATCGTCTCCATTGCCGCCACCCAGCGGGAACTTATCGACAGCGCGTTCCATGCGCTGAAACCGGGCGGCACGCTGGTTTACTCCACCTGTACCCTGAACGCCCAGGAGAACCAGGACGTCTGCCGCTGGCTGCTGGCACGCTACCCGGACGCCGTGACCACAGAGCCGCTGGACGACCTCTTCCCCGGTGCCGCACGGGCTGCGACGCCGGAAGGGTTCCTGCATGTTTTCCCGCAGATTTTTGACAGCGAAGGCTTCTTTGTGGCGCGACTGCGTAAAACCGCGGCGGTCACCCCGTTGCCGGCGCCCACCTATAAAGTGGGCGCGTTCCCCTTCTCACCGCTGCCGGGCAAAGAGCGCGACGCCGTCACCCAGGCGGCACGGGCGGCCGGGCTGCCGCTGCCCGACACCCATACCCTGTGGCTGCGTGACAAAGAGATCTGGCTGTTCCCGCAGGCGCTGACCCCGCTGTTCGGCAAGGTGCGTTTCTCGCGCATTGGCCTGAAGCTGGCGGAACGTTTCCCGAAAGGCTATCGCTGGCAACATGAGGCCGTGGTGGCGCTGGCCGACACCGCCGGCCATACCACGCTGGAACTGGACGCAGAACAGGCGCAGAGCTGGTTTATGGGGCGTGACCTCTACCCGGAAACGCTGCCCGCCGGGGATGAATTTATCCTGACCTGGCTTGGCCAGCCGCTTGGCCTGGCCAAGCGCATCGGCAGCCGCATCAAAAATGCCCTGCCGCGTGAACTGGTACGCGACGGTGCCGCCTTTGTGATGCTGCCCCCGGTGTGATCCTCTTCACTTCATAGGCGGGCTAAGGCCCGCTTTTCTTATTATTCCGGCTCAGATAACCCGGTTTTCCTGCTCAAAAAATAATCAATTCTTTAAAAAAACCCTGCAAAACATTAACAAAACTAATTAATACTTCACTTTTAGTTTGTTACATGCGTTATCAAGAAATTACCCTAGATTAACACCTAATTTACATCACATCTTTTTATGCACCCTTTTCACCGCTTGCAACGCAAAAAGTGGCGTCATTACCCCTCAGTGGCTTTTTTTTATTTTTAAGAGGAAATATGACCAAATGTATTCTAATAATTAATCTTATTAACAAGATTAACCATTGATCTGCGTGGAGGACGCCCCAGCCCGGCTTCTGATGTGTCTTACTGATTCAGCTTTTGTTTTTTACTGAAAGGAACAGGTTATGAAGAAAACACAACTCACGCTGGCGACCGCCGCGTTGATGATGCTGACCCCGACTGCCCCGCTGTTTGCCGGTACGGTCACCGGGAACATGGGGGTCACCCTGACGGTGGGGGCCGGGTGCGAAGTGGTCGGCGGGAACTCCACCGGCGCGGTAAACCAATTCGGCACCCTGAGCTTTGGCGAGTACTCTTCCCTGGCTAACATCATTAATTCCCAGTCAACGGATGCCGCCGGTACCGGCAGCCTTCAGCTGCTCTGCACCACCGGCACCCCGTTTACCGTGGCACTGGATAACGGCGTGAACGCCGCCGGGGGGCAACGGCGGATGGCAGGCACCGGTGGCGCGTTTATTAACTACAACCTTTACCAGGAACCGGCGCGGACCACCCTCTGGGGGCCGGGCACCCCGCTGGCGGGCACCGGTACCGGCACCCCGGTTAACCTGATCGTCTATGGTCAGGTGCCGGCGCAGACCACCCCGGCGGCCGGTACCTACACGGATACCGTGACCATGACCGTCACCTGGTAACGCCCCGCGCGATGAACAGCAGCCACGGAAAGGACGCCGGGCGGGCCGGGTTACGGCGGGCAGCCGCGTTGATCATGCCGGTACTGATGCTGCCGGCATGGCCGGTCACGGCCGTCACCAAGACCGCCTCGGTCGGCTTTAACGCCACACTGGTGGCTGCCTGCTCAGCCGGCACCACCAGCAACGGCGTGGTGAGTTTCGGCACGCTCGATTTCGGCACCACCTCTTTTCTCTCCCGCCCCATCAACGTCACCGGCCAGCAAAACGCCGGGGCGATCCGACTCCAATGCAATAACGGCACGGCGTGGCGGGTGCTGCTGAACGGCGGGAACAGCGGCAGCACGGCAAGCCGCTATCTGGTGGGTGGCCCCACGGCCCAGCGGGTCACCTACAACCTCTATACCAACGCGGCCTACACCACCGTCTGGGACAACGTCACCGGCGTTTCCGGCACCGGTAACGGCCAGATTATCTACCTGCCGGTATATGGGCGGATACCGGCGCAGGCCACGCCCTCTGTGGGAAATTACAGTGACACGGTTCAGGTCACCGTCAGCTGGTAACAGGAGAGCCGCCGTGATGCGATGCAGATTCCCGGCCTGGCTGCCGGTGATGGCCCTGCTGCTGGCGTCCGGTACCGGGGCGGATACCGGGGTGGATGACCTGAGCAAAAGCCAGGCGTTTACCCTGAGCGCCACCCTGGTGAACGGCTGCGTGCTGGGCAGCGGCAGTGCTGACGTCAGCACCTTCGGGTCGCTGAGCTTCGGCACGATTTCGTCGTTGGCAGTGCCGGTGGATGCGGTCACCAGCCAGGGCAGCGGGTCGATTGTGCTGAAGTGCACCCCCGGCGCGCCGGTGACACTGGCGCTGGGCAACGGCAATAACGTCACGGGTTCGATTGCGGCCGGCCGCCGGATGCTCAACACCGCGACCAATGAAACCCTGGCCTATCAGCTTTACCAGAATGCCGCCCGCACCACCGTGTGGGGCAACGGCAGCAACGGCGGCACTACCCTGGTGCTCAGCGCCAACGGCGCGGTACAGGAGTACAAAATTTATGCCAGGGTGCTGCCGGCCGCGACCATGCCCAGCGCGGGCAACTACAGCGACAGCGTGCTGGTCACCGTGACCTATTGATCTTGATTGAAATGAAAAGGATGTTTGGCATGAAGTTAACGGTATGGGTCTCCTTGTGGTGTGCCCTGATCTCCCCCTTCCTCAGCGCGACGGCGCAGGCCGCTGCCGCGATCCTCATCTGGCCGATTGATCCGGTGATTGAATCTCACCAGCAGGCTTCGGCGCTCTGGCTGGAGAACCGCGACAGCAAGCCGGTCTACCTTCAGGTGCGCATCCTGAGCTGGCAGCAGGGTAACGGCGAGGATCGCTACGCCGGCCAGACCGAGGTGATCCCCAGCCCGCCGGTGGCCTCTATCGCCCCCGGCAAGCGCCAGTTGGTGCGGCTGGTGAGGAACAGCCAGGTGCCGCCCGGCCAGGAGCGGGCTTACCGCATTCTGGTGGATGAGGTACCGCAGGGCGATGCCGCCCCGGAAACCAACAGCCTGGGGTTAAAATTCCAGATGCGCTATTCGGTGCCGCTGTTTGTCAGCGGGCCGGGGGTCTGGACCAAACAGGATTACGAACACCCGCGGGATTACGCCGAAGCGGCCCAGCCGGTGCTCCATTTTCGCGCCGTCTCTGCCCAGGGCAAAGCCTGGCTGATGGTGCGGAACCAGGGGGCGGTTCATGCCCGCATCTCCCGCGTCTCCTGGCTCTCCGGGTCACGCCGCATCAGCCTGAGCGAGGGGCTGCTGGGGTATGTGCTGCCGGGGCAAGAGATGCGTTTCCCGCTGAAACAGACCGTGGGCGGGGCTACCCGGCTGGAGGCGACGGTCAATGACAACCCGCAGCCTGTCACGATCTCCGCTTACTGACCGGCGATCCCAGGGTGATCCTATGCACTGCGCCCGGCAGGAGGCGCTGATGCGCTGCCGGCACACCGGGTTGCTGCCGCCGCTGCTGATGGTGCTGGCACTGCTCAGCGCCCAGGCCGGGGCCGGGGCGCTTTCCCCGGAGCCTGCCGCTGCGCCCGGTTTGCCTTCGCCACCGTTGGCGGGGGCTGACTCTGCGCCCTCGCTGCCGGCGGAGCCTGCTTCGCCCTCGCCTGCGGAGATTGCCGCGACGTATGACGTTCCCCCGCCCGCCGCCATGGCGGCTGACTCTGCGCCTTCACCGACGGAGCCTGCCGCGGCCTCCGGTTTGCCTCCGCCGCCGGGGGCTGTCGCGGCATCCACGCCCTCCCCAGGCCCGGACGCCGCCGCATCCACACTGCCGCCGCTACCTGCCGCAGCCTCCGGTTTGCCCCCGCTGCCGGCGGCGGTCGCGGCATCCACGCCCTCCCCAGCCCCGGCTGCCGCCGCATCCACACTGCCGCCGCCACCTGCCGCAGCCTCTGGTTTGCCCCCGCCGCCGGCGGCGGTGCCGGCCATGCCGGACACCCTGCTCTACCTGGAAATTGTGGTGAACGGGCAGCCGGGCGGCCAGGTGTTGCCGGTCGAGTATCGCGGCGGCCACTACTATTTAACGCCCGATCAGCTGCGCAACGCCGGGGTGCCGCTGCAACAAACCGGCGCGCAGCCGGTGGCGATTGACCAGATCGACAGCCGCCTGCAGGTGAGGTACAGCGGGGAAACCCAGCAACTGCTGATTACCGTGCCGGGGGACTGGCTGCCGTCGCAACGCATCGGCGAAGGCCCGTCGGAGAATTACCTGCCGGCAGAGAGCAGCCCCGGCCTGCTGTTTAATTACGAGGTGTACGCCAGCCAGACGCCGGATTCCCAGACCCACGGGTTTATCTCCGCCTGGACTGAGCAGCGGCTGTTCGGGGGGTTTGGCGCGGTGACCAACAACGGCATCTACCGGCGTGATCTGGGTTCTGCCGAAGGCGTGGAGAGCGAGAACCGTTACATCCGCTACGACACCCAGTGGCAATATAACGACGACGTCAACATGATGAGCTACAGCGCCGGGGATGTGATCACCGGCGCCCTGCCGTGGAGCAGCGCCGTGCGGCTGGGCGGGCTTCAGGTGTCGCGCAATTTCTCCACCCGCCCGGATCTGGTCACCTACCCGCTGCCGGCCTTTGCCGGGCAGGCCGCGGTGCCGAGCACCGTGGATCTCTATATCAACAGCTATAAAACCAACAGCAGCCAGGTGAACCCCGGCCCCTTCACCATCGACAGCGTGCCCTTCGTCAGCGGCGCGGGCGAGGCCACGGTGGTGACCACCGACGCGCTCGGGCGGCAGGTGTCCACGGTGGTGCCTTTCTATGTCGCCAGTGAGCTGTTGCAGGCGGGCCTGACGGATTACAGCGTCAGTGCCGGGGCGATACGCCAGAATTATGGCATCCGCTCTGCCGACTACGGCGACCCGGCGGCCAGCGGGCTGGTGCGCCACGGCCTCACAGACTGGCTGACGCTGGAGGCGCAGGCCGAAGGCGCGCCCGGTATGGCGGTAGGCGGGGCCGGGGCCGGGGTGCGCGTTGGCCGCTTTGGCGTGCTGAACCTCGCCTGGAGCGGCAGCAGCAGCCGTGCCGATGCGTTTGACCAGTCGGAACAGGCCGCACAGGCGCTGGACAACCGCACCGGCGCGGGCATTGGCGACAGCGACGTGAGCGGCCCCATCAGCGACTTCAGCACCGGCACCCTGTTGCCACCGGAAGGCGGACGCGGCTCCCAGGTGTCGCTCGGTTACACCTTCAGCAATCAACGCTTCAGCCTGAATGCCCAGCGCATCCTGCGCAGTGAACACTATGCCGATCTCTCCAACTACAACACCCGCTCCCGCCTGAGCCGCCGCAGTGACCAGCTTACCGGCAGCCTCAGCCTCGGCCGGTTCGGCACCCTCGGCAGCGGCTATTTTGACGTACGGGATGCCCAGGGCGGCCGCACGCGGCTGGTCAACCTCAGCTACAGCAAAAGCCTGTGGGGCAACAGCTCCTTTTACGCCACCGTGAACCGCGCCATCGGCGGTGAGGGGTTCAATGCCCAGCTGATGTTAAGCATTCCGTTCGGGGACGCAGGCACCGCCAGCTTCAGCGCCACCCGTGACACCGATAACCAGTGGAGCGGGCGCGCCACCTACAGCCGCGCCATCCCGTCCGACGGCGGGTTTGGCTGGAACATCGCCTACGCGGATGGGCAGGTCAGCAACAGCCAATACCAGCAGGCTGATTTGAGCTGGCGCGGCGACCACCTTGAAACGCGCGGCGGCATTTACGGCAACAGCGGCCGCTTTACCCGCTGGGGGCAGGTCAGCGGCTCACTGGTGGCGATGGACGGCCGGGTCTACGCCGCCAACCAGGTGAACGACGCCTTTGCGCTGATCTCCACCAGCGGCCATGGCGGCATCCCGGTCTCTTATGAGAACCAGCGCATCGGTGAAACCGATGAGCGCGGCTACCTGCTGGTGCCTTCGGTCACCTCGTTCTACCACGCCCGCTTCCAGATTGACCCGCTCAACCTGCCGGCGGAGGTCAGTGTGCCCACGGTGGAACAGACGCGATCCCTGCGCCGTGACAGCGGGCTGCTGATCACCTTCCCGGTAAACACCCTCTCCTCCGCCAACCTGACGCTGGTCGGCCCCGATGGCCGGCCGCTGCCCAACGGCAGCCCGGTCAGCCTCGCCGGGTCGGCAAAGAAAAGTTACGTCGGCTGGGACGGCCTGGTCTGGCTGGAGGAGATCACGCAGGAGAACCTGCTGACCATTACCCGCGCAGATGACGGATCCGTCTGCCGGGTCACCGTGCGGGTGCCGCGCCCACAGGGCATCCATAACCTGGGGCCGCTGGTGTGCCGCCCCTGATGCTGTTGACTGCCGATTATTCACAGGAGCCTGAGATGAACACCGCAATCCGTTTTCCCCTACGCGCTGCCGGGTGGCTGCTCCCGCTGATGCTGCTGTCCGCCGGTGCCTGGGCGGATTGCGCCATCGGCAACGGCACGGTGAACCTCGGCACCCAGAGTTCATTTACCGCCTACACCACGCAGTTCCGCGCGCAAGGCACCGGCGGGCTGAGTTGTACCGGTGCCACGGTCAACCTGCTGACCAACAACACCGTGCGCGGCACCATCCAGTCCACCACCAACGCCATGCGGCTGGCGAATACTGACGGCTCCGGGGACGCCATTCCCTACCTGATCTACCCGGACCCCAACTATCAGTACGCCTTCAGCACCGGCCAGACCATGGACTACGGCAGCCTGGGCCTGCTGCCGGCGCTGTTCCAGTCCAGCAACGTCGTCGTGCCGGTCTACATCCGCACCACCACCGGGGCCAATGTACGTTCCGGCACCTATACTGATGTGATTAACATCAGCTGGACGTACTCCGTCTGCACCCTGGGGGTGGTGGGTGCCTGCCTGAGCGCCTGGACCGGCACCGGGGTGGCGGCGGTGACGGTGACCGCCATCATCACCAAAGATTGCGCCATCAACAGCACCCCAAATGTCAACCTCGGCAGCATGGCGCTGGTCAGCCAGTTCAGCGCCGTCACCCAGAGCGTGACCCTGACCTGCACCAAAACCGAGGGGTATAAAACCTACTTTACCAACGGCAATAACTACGGCACCCCGTGGCGGCGGATGCGCAACGGCACCACCAGCAACTACATTCAGTACCAGATTTACCAGGCCAACGGCACCACCATCTGGGACAGTAACAGCAAGCTGACCGGCATCGGCACCGGCCTGAGCCAAAGCCTCTCTTACGTGGTGCGTGTCAACACCGCTCAGCTGGCACAACCGGCCGGTAACTACAGCGACACCGTCAGCCTGGTGCTGGAATATTGAGTGTATGGCGGCACAGGCCATGCGCCGCCGACTTCCTGTTTTGGAGAGCGCATCATGCGACATGATGACCATAAAGAGAGCCAGGCCAGTACCGCCCTCCTGTGTGAACCGGACAACCCGCGCCTGTTCCAGCTGGAATCGATTTATGCCCATGCCCCGGTCGGGCTCTGTTTTATTGACCTGGCTTTCCGTTATGTCACGGTCAACGATGCGATGGCGGCGATCCTTGGGCTGCACCCGGCGCAAATGACCGGCCATGAGGTCGGGTCATTTAACCCGGCCTTCCGCACGCTGGTCAGTGAGGCGCTGGCCCATGCCGCCGCCGGGCAGGCGATGCAGGATCGGGAGTTCAGCCTGGGTAACCGGGACTATTTTATCCGGATTAACCCGGCGGCCGATGCCCGCGGGCAGGTAAGTGGCCTGTCGCTGGCCCTGATCGACCTCACCAGCATGAAGCAGATGGAGCGGGCGCTGCGTGAAAGCCAGGAGCACTACCGCAATATGGTGGAGCTGAACCCGCAACTCCCGTGGACCGCTGACCCGAACGGCCTGCTGACCGATGTCAGCAGCCGTTTCCAGCGCATTACCGGGTTGCCGCAACAGGATATTTTAGGCGACCGCTGGGTGCAGGCGATCCACAACGATGATCGCCGCCGCGCCCTGGAGAGCTGGGAACGGAGCCTGAAAAGCGGGATGCCGCTCGACATGGAGGTACGCTTTTGCCACGTGGAGCGCGGCTGGAACTGGATGCGCCTGCGCGCGGCGGCCCGCTTTGCGCCGGAGGGGCATATCATGCGCTGGTACGGCACCGCCGAGGACATCCACGAGCGCAAACTGCTGGAACTGAAACTGGTGAAAGCCAACCGCCGTCTGGAGATTCAGGCGCACACCGACGCCCTGACCCGGCTGCCCAACCGGCGCGAGTTCAAAAAAGTGCTGGGGTATGAGTTTATGCGCGCCCGGCGCGCGCTCTCCCCGCTGTCACTGGTGATGATCGATGTCGACTACTTTAAAGTCTTCAACGACCAGTATGGTCACCTGTCGGGGGATGCCTGTTTGCGGCTGATCGCGCGCACCCTGCGCCGCGCGCTGAAGCGCAGCACCGATGTGGTCACCCGCTTTGGCGGTGAGGAGTTTGCGGCCATCCTGCCGGACACTGACCCGGACGGCGCGCAGGTGGTGGCACGGCAGCTGATGGAGGCGGTGCGCGGGCTGGGCATCCGTCATCAGGGCAGCGATATTGGCTATGTCACCATCAGCCTGGGTACGGCCACGTACTGCCCGGCAGATCGGGAAGATGAGATTGAACAGGCGGATATTCTGACCGCTGCGGACGAGGCACTTTACCTCGCTAAAAACCAGGGCCGTAATCAGGCAGCGATGATGGCGGTCACACCCCGCTTATCGCGCTTCTGATTCCCCGCTTCCTGCGCAGGCCGATGCTGGCAATTTTGTCCCGCTCGGCTACGCTCAACAGAGGGACCAGACTGGTCATACCTCACCCGCCAGCCAGAGAGGATCGCATCATGGGCAAAACCACGGTAAAAATCGGAAGTTATGAGATCGATGACGCGGAGCATTCAGCGTCGGATGAGCGCGGTGGGCCTACACTGCGTATTCCCTGCAAATCTGACCCGGAATTGTGTATGCAGCTTGATGGTTGGGACGAAAACACCAGCATCCCGGCAACGCTCAATGGGCAGCAGTCGATACTGTATAAACAGCATTACGATAAGGCGGAGGATGTGTGGGTGATGAGGTTCGGGAGTTAGCGCGGGACGCGCCGGGGCGCTCGTCCTGCCCGGTGGGCGAGCGTGGCCTGTTGTTTTACGGTGTTGGCTCAGGGGCCGGAAGGCCGGGTGTTAAAGGTGTGGGTATTTAGTATGTTGTAATGAAGTAGGCTGATTTGCTGAGGATAAGGTGTTTAAATTTCTAGTATGTTGTAATGAAACTAAGGGTGGAAGGTTTCGGTTGCTCATGTGCGGTTAATTGCCCGGTTTGCCGGGCTTTACGTATGGAATATTAAATATGTTGTAATGAAATTCAGCGGGGGGAATGTTTCAGGTGTTTATCGGCGGGGAGAACGTTTCGGTTGCTCATGTGCGGTTATCTACCCGGCCCACATTGCCTCAACCGAGCAGGGCGTGCCGGTGCGCCCGCCCTGCACCCGCGCACTTTCGGTGCCCCGGCTGAATCATTGCCCGCTACCGCGGGTGGCCCTTATTCCGCCTCCGGGCTTTCCGGGCCGGTACAGACACGCCTCCCAGCGTGACTGTACCTCTCGCGGGATTATTCGCCCCATCCCTGGGGCTCACCCCTTTGGGGCCAACGCTTCGCGTTGTTCAAATTGGCTCCCGGCCAATTTGTCCTGCCCGCTCGCCCGGCCCTGCGACTCTATTCGGCAATGATTTTTACGCCCCCACCCTTTCTGCAAATTTTTAAGTCTGTAAGGAAAGAATAGGTGAGGGTTTCTGCGCGTTCTGTGTGCTTGCTCAGCCCTACGGCTCTAATCGACAATGATTAGCACGATGAAAATGCGGGGCTAGAGACCTGTTACTTGTCTGACTCGGGAGCGGAGAGTGCGATGCCGCGGCCGGCGAAGAAGCGGGCGAAGGTGGCCAGCGGGAGCGTGACGTAAGACTGCGTTTCCGGGCGGTCGCCGGAAGGATTATGGAAAGTAATGTGGCGATCGTCAGCCGCTGACACCAGCACCAGGTGGCCGCCGGTATGGGGCGGGCAGCACGCCGGCTGGCGGATCGAGGGGTGAACAGAGGCGATAAACCATGAATACCGGGTAAGCAGCGGTGCTATCTCACCGGCGGTGATCCCGGTGGTGACTGCCGCATCCATTGCCCAGGCTTCCTTTACGTAAGCGACAAAGGGCGCATAAATCAGGCCGCGAAGGCTGTTGCCTTCACGCACGTACGTGCCGTAGGGCAGGCTCGCGCGCGCCAGGTGCAACAGCGGCGGCGGCGGATAACCGCTGGCGGCCAGCGCCATCTTCAGGCAACACATCCCACAGAGGTGGTTCGCCCACTCAATAAATTCCGCCTGCGTCCTGGCCCCGGAGGCCGCCCAGTGCGTAATGCCTGCCAGAGACTGCCGCCCGTCAAGCAGGGCGGCGGCCTCGGTGGGGGATTCCCACTGGCTGAAATACGGGACGGAACCGGGCAAACCGTCAGCCTCAGAATGTCTCGATAACGCGGAAATTCATTAATACCAGCGTCATCTGCGGGGAAAACATCTCATACTCTTCGAAAAAGGCCTGCTGCTGCTGACGCCAGTTGGCCAGCGTGCCGTCCCCTTCGTTTTCCGCTTTGGCATGGGATTCCGGCACCTGATCAAACGGCACCAGATCGGTCGCCGTCAGCTCAACAGCACATACCGGCTGATTGCGCCCGTCCACGATCAAAAACTGATCGCCGACCTGCGGCACACCCTCGTCGTCCAGCGCAGCACAGGTGGCGGTTTTTGTGCCGTCGACCACCCGCTGCGCCAGCAGGTCTGCTTGCGCTTCATTATCCGCGAAAGCCCAACGCTCAAGATCCTGATACTTTTCCGGCAATGTCTTCATTGTTTCGCTCACTTTTACCGGCGCGGCACCTGGCCGCGCCTGTTATAAAATTAGGGTTTCGCCGGTTCCGGCGTGACCGGAGCCGGCGCCTCAGCCGGCGGGTTATCGCCGCAGCGCACCGGCAGCGTCAATGGCCACTGGCGCTCACTGCCGCGGCCATACAACACCCGGACCCCGCACACATTGTCTACCCGCGCCAGCGGCCTGCCGGTGCGGTCAATCATCATCGACGTCGTGTCATCGGACACGATCGCCGCCCCGCCCTCAAACGGTGAGACGGCGTCAAACACCGGCGGGATCACAAAATTGCCCTGCGCATCCACAAACCCGTAACGGCCGTTGGTTTTGGCGAAGGCCGGCCCGTCTGTCGGCAGGCCGAGATCCTGATAATGCAGCGTGCCTGTCGGCTGCCCTTTGGTATCGATCCAGCCCATGTCACCGGGCCTGACTGCCAGCACGGCGCGCCCGCCGGTCATCCGGCTGCCCTGCCCGGCAACCGTCAGTGCAAGGCGGCCGTTAGTGTCAGCATAGCGGGTCATGGCCTGGTCGCCATCCCCGGACACACTGAAACTCATCTCGCTGGCGGCAGGCCAGTACCACTGCCCGGCCGGCAACGTGCCGAGCACGGTGCCCTGCGCATCCACGACCTGCGTCTGCTGGCCCTGCGCCCTGAGTGCGCGGCCGTTGACAAAGGCACTGCCCGCGCCGCGCCCGTCGGCGGCAATCTGCCGGCCGCCCTGCGCAGTCAGGTAACCCTCCTGCGGCAGGCGGGAAAGCTTCACCCAGTCGCCCAGCGCCCGGATGGTGGTGCCCTGCTCATTCAGCTCAGGCTTCCCGTCCGCCGACAATAACCAGGACTGCCCGTCGGGCGCACTGGCCAGAATCCGGCCGTCACTGAACTGCTCTTGTGTCAGCCCGGCGGTGGGCGGCACCCGCGGCTGGCCGTCAGCGCCGATCAGGGTGTGGGTGGTGGTGGCCTCGCTGCCTGCGGCGGCGGGCAAAGTGGCAAACCACAGCGCCGGGTTAACCCGCGTCAGGGCCGCATAGTCCGGGGCAATCACCCAACTGTTCTGCGCATTGATTACGCCCCAGCGGCCATCCGGCTGCTGCACCTCCGCCTGCCCGTTGGCGTACTGCCCCACCTGACGGTAAGCCGGTGCGGCCACGACCCGCTGCGCCAGCGCGTCAAAAATCCCCCACGGGGCATCCTGCGCGGCGGCATCACGGAAACGGAACCAGCCGCCGCCGAGAGAGTCGATCTGCACGACATCCGGCAGCGCGTAACGCGTGCCCTGATGATCGAGCGCGCTCAGCGTGCCGTCGCGGTAAACAAACGCGTAGCCCTGCACGAAGGTGGAAATATTCTCTTCACCAAACGGCAACCGCTGTTGCCCCTGGCTGTCCACCAGCCCCATGCCGTCCTGGGTGGTGACAATAAATTGCAACGGCGCGCCCTGATCCACCCCGGCACCGGCACCGTCCGCCAGGCTCACCGCGCGCCATGACGCCTGTTGCAGCAGGGAGCCATCAGCACGCAGCAACCCGGCGTTGCCCTCACCGTCAGCCGCCGGATCAAGCCGCGCCAGCGGCAGCTCCGGCTGTACCGTACGCTGGGTGCGGTCACGGCCGTAAAACGGCTGCAACGGGTGGCCGTCCAGCGCGTTCAGCGTGCGGGGGCTCAGCAGCGCCTTGCCCTGCGGGTCGACAACGTTCAGTACTTTGCCGCGCGCATCACGCAGCCAGAGGCGGCCATTGATCACCTCGGCAGAGGCGGCCTGCGCCAGCCAGGCGGCGTTGGCAAAGGTGCCGTCCGGCGCGATCACCCCGCTGATTTTCCCCTCCGGCCCGGCCAGCGTCACCAGATAAGGCAGGGTATCCCGCTCATCAAGCGTGCTGCCCGGCGGCAGGGAAACCGGTGCCGGGTGGCCATCCAGATAGAGGCTCACCGGCCCTTTGCCGCGCTCCAGCACCGCATGGTGGTGCAGGCTCAGGGCGGAGACCGCCTCTGCCGGCAGGGTGCGCATCACCGTGCCGCGGCTGTCGAGCAAATCAACCTGGCCGTCGGCCTGCGTTGCCTGCCAGATGTCACGGGTCAGCGGTTCGGCCGCACGGTAGGTTTTCCCCACCAGCGTCCCATCCGCGCGGATAAAGGTCATGCCGTCCGCGCTTTCTGCCCGCGCCAGCCCGTGCCCCTGCGGCGGCACGGTAATCGCGCTGAACTGCGGCGCAATGCGCCAGGTCAGGTCAGGCGCGGCGATGCCGTAACGGTTCTCACGGTTACGCGCAATGAACAGCCCGTCGTGGCCGAAGGGCTGCACAATCTCCATCTGCTCGCGGGCATAATGTCGCCGGCCGTCCGGCGACAGGAACACCGTGCGATAGGTGAGACGGATCCGGACAGGATCGCCGTCCTGCAGGGTGACGCTCTCCACCAGATCGTCAAAGGGTTGGCCGACCGGCGCACCGCTGCGGTTAATCAGCTGCGGGCGGCCGTCCCGGCTCACTACGGCCACGCCGGGCTGGGTGAAATCTGCTGCGCTGTCGAACTGCGGCGCAATCGCCCATTTGCCGCTGAGGTCAATATAACCCCATTTGCCCTGCTGGCTGGCGGCGGCCAGATCGTGATGATAGTCGCCGACCTGGTCAAACACCGGGCGGATCACCAGTTGCCCGGTGTTGTCCAGAAAGCCCCAGCGGTGGCCGCTCAGGCCGGGTGCCAGCGCGGCATCATCCACCGGCAGATCGGCGGCGGGCAGCAAGACTGCGGCCCGCCCCTGATGCACATCACGGATGCACAACGTGATGGCCTGCGGCAGGGCGGCGCGCGCCCTGGCCTCCGCCTCAGAACGCTCCTGCACCGGGCGGCTGCATGGCGTTTCCGCCGCGGCGTACGCCTGCTGGCACAAGGCCAGCAGGGTCAGTACACCGCCTTGCCGCCAGGCCCGGCCGAAGGTGGGTTTCATTTTCCGGCTCCCTGCGGGCTGCCCGCACAGGTTACTGCCTTGGCCGGCCACACCGGATGGCCTTTGGCATCGGTGACGATACGCTGGTTGCAGCGCACGATCAGCTGTGCCTGCACTTTGCCGTTGGTATCAATCAGTTTGGTCACACCCTTGTGCACCACCCAGGCGCGGTGATCGCTGAAATCACCCGCGTCGCTGTAGGCCGGCTTCACCACAAAGCGGCCGGTTTTATCAATGTAGCCGTTCAGCGAGCCAAAGGTGGCACGCTTCACAGCCCTGGCGCGGCCATCTTTCATCGGCCCCAGCTGGTCAAAATAGGGCGCGACCACGGTTTTGCCCTCGGCATTGACGAAGCCGTAGCGGTTATCCGCCCCGCGCAGCGGCACCAGCCCGCCGCCCGCCGCGGACGTGACCAGGCTGTCCACCCCGGCGAAGCGCTGAATCTCACGGCCGCTGAAATCACGCAGCACGCTTTGCTGGGCAGCCGGGTCGGTGTCTGCCACGCGCACCATGCCGACCAGCGGCACTGCGGTAGGGGCATCCGGGATCGGCTGGCCGCCGTGGCTGTCAATCAGCGTGGTGTGCTGGTCGCGCTGCGCCACTGCCCACTGGCGCGGGCCGGTGAAGGCCAGCGGCGCGGTATAGATTGGCGGCACCTGCCATTCGCCCTGGGCATTGATCGCCCCATAGCGCTGGCCGAAATTAAGCAGCACGCGGTCACCGTCAATGGTGGCGTTCTCCACCGGGACGGCTTTTTCCATCACCGCGCGGCCTTCGCCATCCAGAAGCGCCACCCCGCCCCCGGCCGGTTTCACCAGCCAGTGTTCACGGCCCACGGCGCGCGGTTTTTCCAGCAGATCTTCTGCCAGCGGGCGGCCGGTATCCGTACTTACCAGGCGGTAACGGCGCGCACTGTCAGTGCCGAAGGTTTGCAGGTAGAGGCCGTTGCCCATCGCCAGCGGTTTTTCGCTCTGCTGCGCGTCAGGGGTAACCGCCCAGTTGCCGGTGGCATTAATCACACCCCAGGCCGTGCCGCTGCGGGCCAGGGCATAGCCCTCGTTGAACGCCTCGATCTGGTCATAGACCGGGGCGATCACCTCACGTTTGGCCGCGATGTCCCACAGGCCCCAGCGCTGCTGGGCGCCCTCGCCTGCGACCGTCTGCAACAGGCCGCCGGACAGCCCTTTCGCCATCTGCAGAGTACGGGTCGGGACATCCATCACCGTGCCGCGGCGATCGATGATGCGCTGGCTGCTGGTTTTGCCGTCGGTAACGGTGGCCCAGCTGTAAGGGCCGGTGAAGGGCTGGATCTGCTCAAACTGCGGCGGGACAACCCACTGACCGTTGGCATCCACGGCGCCCATGCGCTGGTTCTGGGTACGGATGCGCAGGGGGGCGGCGGTGTCGTTCTCCACGCCTGCCCATTGCGGATCGGAGAAGATATCGCCGTGCGCAGTCAGCAGCGCCGGCGGCTGTTTCTTGTCAGTGGGCGTCAGCACGGCCAGCGGCAGGCGCTGTTCCACCTGGGTATCGTCCATGGACGGCTGGCCGCCGAGCAGTTTCACCTGATAGTTTTCCAGGGCCTTGAGGGTGGCCTCAGAAAGCAGGCTGACACCGCGGGTATCGACGATCTGCACGATGCGCGGGTTCTCTTTGCCCTGGGTTATCCACAGCGCCTGCGGCTGGATGTCGAGGCGGGCTTTCTCCGCCTTGATCACCTGCACGCTGTTGTGCGGCCCAATCAGCACCACCCCCTCATTGCTGGTGCCGACCCACCACTGGTGCCAGGGGCGCAATGTCTCTTCCAGCCCGGCCGGCAGATCCTGCTGTTTCTCCAGTGCCGGGTTCAGCAGCTGGCGCGCGCCCTCCGGGGTGGTCACCAGCCAGTTGCCGTCCGGCAAGGCGGTGACCGCTTTATACGTTTGTTTGCTGCGGGCAACGCCCTGGCGGTCAATAAACACCCAGCCATTTTTACCCTGCACCGCAAGCGTCGCGCCGTTGAGCAGCGGCAGCGTGCGGCTCTTGATGCTCATCGGGTCGATGGCCCAGTTGCCGGTTTCATCCAGGTAACCCCAGTAACCGCTGGTACGGGAATCGCGTTTCTGGGCCGGCGTCAGCCCGGATTGTGGGGCCTCCAGCGCCATCACGTCATCCGGCAGCGCCAGCGCCCGGCCGGTGTTGGCCTGCCATAATGCCGGGGCAATCTGCATCTGCACGCTGGCCAGTGGCTGGCCGTCCACGAAACCGGGGGTGCCGAGGCTGGCCGCAAACGGCAGCGTATGAATCACCGCGCCCTGTTTGTCGATTAACGCCAGGCGGTCATTCACTTCCACCAGCGCCGTGCCTTCGGTATTAAACGGCGTCGCCCGGCTGAAACGTGCCGGGATCACCCCATTGCCGCGCTGGTCAATGTAGCCATACTTGCCGTCCTGCGCGACCGCCGCCAGCCCGTTCACAAAGCCCTGGGCGTCGCTGAAGGCCGGCGCAATCACCATATGGCCGGTGGTGTCCATGAACCCCCAGCTGCCCTGCTTTTCTTTGCCGCTGCCGAGCTGTACCGGTGACAACCCCTGCTGGAAAGGCTGCTGGCAGGCGTTTTCACCCTGCACGGCCTTGCAGCCTTGCAGCCAGCTTTGATCGGCGCTGGCCGGAAACAGAAAAATGGCGTTAATCGCCAGTGCCAACGCGCTGAGTGCCCCTGCGCGGGTAAAATGTTCGGCGTGATGCATCCGATTCCCTTTATGGCAAAAGTAGGTAAAAGTGTAGCGTATTCCGCACCGGCCTTACGTCCGGCACATCATTGCGCAGCAACGGTCGGCGGAGTCTGCACGCATACGCCGTTGCGGTTCTGGTGTCCGTCTGGGGTGACCGTTTTTGCCGGTTCCGCCCCTGTGTCACGGACAAATAAGCAACAAAATGTAACAGGCTACCGAAGCCGTACCGTCGTGCTGCACGAACGTGCTTTTTAAGCCTGTGATAACCGCAGCGTTTATAACATAGGCGCGGAATTTTTAAAAACCGGCTACCCCATCAGATGGTTATGGTTTCCCTGCTCTCTACGCCTTTCGGATTATTTACCCACTGTCTGCCGCAACCCGCTCTACACTTTTACATTCCTGCATCTTTTTTTCGATTTCCTGCGTTCAGGCAGCCCGGATGCTGTTGTTCCACCTGCTATCTTTAAGGAAACCGGGCACCCGAACCGTTACCTCAGCAAATGAATGGGCAAGGAGAAAAGTATGAAAGTCGGATTCGCAGGGCTGGGCGCGATGGGCAGCGCCATGGCAGAAAACATTCTGAAGGCGGGGCATGGGCTGGTAGTGTGGAACCGCAGCCCGCAGGCAACAGAGGCATTGGTTGCGCAAGGGGCGACCGGGGCTGACGACCCGACCGGGCTGGCGCACGTGGATGTGCTGATCACCATGCTGGCGGATGACGCGGCCACGTGGTCGGTGGTGGTGGAGAGCGGCCTGCTGGGCCAGTTGGTACCGGGCGCAGTGCATGTCAATATGGCGACCATCTCCGTGGCCCTGGCGCGTGAGCTGGCGGCGCTGCACCAGACGCGCGGTATCAGCTATGTGGCGGCCCCGGTTCTGGGGCGGATTGACGTTGCGGCAGCCGGCAAGCTGAACATCCTGGCGGCGGGCGAGGAAGCGGCCCTGGCGCGGGTACAGCCGCTGTTTGAGGTCATGGGCCAGAAAACCTGGCATTTCGGCAACCAGCCGGAACAGGCCAACGTGGTGAAAATTGCCGCCAACTTTGCCCTGGCCAGCGCGATTGAAAGCATGGCCGAAGGGGCCGCCCTGGTGCGTAACCATGGCGTGGAGGCCCCGGCGTTTCTGGGTATGCTCTCCGGCACCCTGTTTAACTGCCCGGCCTACCAGAATTACGGCGGGATGATTGCAGAAGAGCGGTACTCGCCCGCCGGTTTCAAACTGACGCTGGGGTTGAAAGATGTCAACCTGGCGCTGGAGGCGGGCAACCAGAGCCATACGCCGCTGCCGTTTGCCGGGGTACTGAAAGATAACTTCCTTGATGCCGTCGCCCAGGGCGACGGCCATCTCGACTGGTCAGGGCTGGCGACGGTCGCCACCCGCCGCGCCGGGCTGAAATAACGCGCGGCGTTTACGCCAGAGACTTCACCGGCCGGGCAGGTGTCCCGACACAGACACTGTTGTCCGGCAGGTCATGCACCACCACACTGCCTGCCCCGACCACCACGTTATTGCCGAGGGTGACGCCGGGGCAGAGCGTGACGTGGGCACCCAGCCAGACATCATCCCCAATGGTAATCGGTTTGACGAACTCCTCGCCGGCGGCGCGCTGGGTTTTATCCAGCGGGTGCCCGGCCGTGGCGATCACCACATTGGGCGCGATAAAGACATTTTTCCCGATGACCACGCGCGCGCCATCGAGGATGGTCAGCCCGTGGTTGGCGTAAAAGTTATCGCCTATATGGATGTTGTAACCATAATCCACATACAGCGGCGGCTCGACCCAGAATTTCCCTTCAAAGTGCATCAACTCAGCCAGCAGCGCCTCGCGCCCGGCCAAATCGTCCGTGTCGTGCTGGTTAATCCGCTGGCAGGTCTTTTTCGCCCATTTGCGATCCTGCGTCAGCTCCGGGTCATAAGCCTGATATAACTCACCGGCCAGCATTTTCTCTTTTTCCGTTTTCATCCTTGTCACTCCATTTGATAAAAGAAGTGGCTGTTATAACCGGTAAACCGGCGGCTGTCATGGTCACTTCTTGCCCACTGGAAAAGCGCAGGCTACAGTGGCCTGCCCATGACAAGGATGCCGCTGATGAAAACCCTGCCCTCCCCCGCTGTACTGACGCCGCCGCGCGCGACCCTGATTGGCCTGACCGCGATCCTGCTCTGGAGTATGACGGTGGGGCTTATCCGCAGCGTCACTGAGCAACTCGGCACCACCTCCGGCGCGGCGCTGATTTACAGCGTCAGTGCGCTGCTGCTGGTGGCAGTGAAAGGCTGGCCGCGCCCCGGCGAACTGCCGCGCCGCTACCTCTGGCTTGGCGGCGCCCTGTTTATTGCCTATGAGGCACTGCTGGCGCTGGCCATCGGCATGGCCCATAGTCGCAGCCAGTCACTGGAAATCGGCATGATCAACTACCTCTGGCCCTGCCTGACGCTGGTGTTTGCCGTGCTGTTCAACGGCCAGCGCGCCCGGATCTGGCTGTGGCCCGGCGCACTGCTCTCTTTCGCCGGGGTCGTCTGGGTGATGAAAGGTGACGGCCAAGGCTCACCGCAACAGATGCTGGCGAATATCATGGATAACCCGGTGGCGTATGGGCTGGCACTGCTGGCGGCCCTGTTATGGGCGACGTATTGCACCGTGGCGCGCCGTGACGGCGGCGGCAAAAACGGCGTGACGCTGTTTTTCCTCGGCACTGCGCTGGTGCTGTGGCTGAAGTATGCCGTGACCCCGCAGCCTGACTGGCAGATGACCTTCAGCGGCACCTGGCAACTGCTGCTGTTAGGGGCAGCAACAGCCACCGCGTACAGCTGCTGGAATACCGGCATCCAGCACGGCAACCTGACGCTGCTGGCCACCGCCTCCTACTTTACGCCGGTGCTGTCGGCGCTGGTTTCCTGTGCCTGGCTGGGGCTGGTGCCTGGGGCCGGGTTCTGGCAAGGGGTGGTGATGGTGACCGCCGGATCACTGATCTGCTGGCGGGCCACCGCCTGAGGTTAACGCTGCTTACTGCTTGTTTTCATGATTGATTAGCGGCGTGTATCGGCGGCCCGCGTCGCGGCCGCCCCTTTCCTGGTGTGGCCCGGCAGGCCTTATATCAATAATCCTGACGTCCCTGACCAGGCTGTTCCTCACGCATTGAAGAGAGACGCGGGTTTAAGGTATCCCGGTTAACCACTATTGATAAGAAATATAAAACATTCATTGCCGGGCTTATGCTCAACGTATGAAGGCAATAAGGCGCTATCTGATTATTTATTAAAATAGATTTATCCGACATCATTACTATAAATGATATATATTTATCTCGTTAGCCTGAGTCACATAAGTATTTCATCTTATTTAACGGTACTCCCCTGCTAAAAAACGCGCGTCATTCAATTAGCGCCAGGCAAAAAATAGCCTAAGTAATTATCCTAAAAATATACTCTGCTTTTTCAGACAAAATGAGTATATCTGCCAATTATTCGCCCAAGAATATTAATCAATCTATTGATTTTAATGGTTATTTACTTGAATTATCATTTAAGATGATTCTTATTTAATATCGTGTTTATTTTTATTCTCTTAATTAAACAATGCGGCAGTTGCACCGCAAAGAGAAATCTTTACACTTTTACATGTTAACTCTGGCGAGGAATTTATCATGGCAGTAAATAAGCGCTTCGATGCGCTGGACAGCTTTCGTGGCCTGTGTGCCATGTCAGTGGTTATCTATCACGTGAATATGGCGGGCACCCCGACGCAACTCTCTTTCTTCCGCGCCAGCCACCTGTTGGTGGATTTTTTCTTTGTGCTGAGCGGGTTTGTGCTGGCTCACGGGTATGGATTTAAAAGCGGCCTTCGCTTCAAGGACTTTTTTATATCCCGCACCTTCAGGATTTTCCCGCTGCATATTTTTATGCTGGGCGTGTTCATCCTGCTGGAAGTGGGGAAATGGCTTGCCTACAAAAAAGGGTTTGTGTTTAACAGCATACCGTTTACCGGTGTGACTGCCCCGCATGAGATCCTGCCTAACCTGGTGCTGGTGCAGTCCTGGACGCCGCTGACCAACCCGCTCAGCTATAACTTCCCGGCCTGGAGCATCAGCGTTGAGTATTACATGTATATGATCTTCTTTGCGCTGACGATGCTGCGCGGGGTGGGCAAATACCTGGCCTGGGCGGCGCTCTCCTTCTCCTCGCTGTATTTGTTGCTGCACCACCACGCCTGGCTGACTGAAGAGGTGCTGCGCGGGCTGAGCTGCTTCTTTGGCGGGTCGCTGACCTATGCACTGTATCGCCGGGTCGCCGATAGCATTGACCTGAGCTATACCCTGGCTTCCCTGGTGGAGATCATCGTTCTGGTGGCAGCGATTACCGTGGTCGCCCTGCCGGTGCCGGAAAAAACCCTGACCTGTATCCTACTGTTCTGCGTGTGCGTCTTTACCTTCTCCCTTGAGCAGGGCGCGGTGTCGCAGTTGATGAAACGGCCGTTTTTCCTGCGGATGGGTGTGCTCTCCTATTCCATCTACATGACCCATGCGGCGATTTTGTTCTGCCTGATCTCGCTGATGATCGTGCTGCAAAAAGTCACCGGCTGGCACATTGCGCCGATGGTGGGTGACAAACGCTATCTCGATTTCGGCGGCCCGGTAATGAACAATCTCGCGCTGCTGGCGATCCTGGCATTGGTTATCGTTATTGCAGGTATCACCAACCGACGTATTGAGAAACACTGGCAACAGATTGGCCGGTCGCTCACCCAAAGTTACGCCCTCCGACGTGCTGAAAAATAACCATAATATCCCTCTATGTCTGGCCCCTTCGGGGGCCTTTTTTTTTGGCTGGTGCGCCTCTGAGGCTTTTCTGATTCCTCACCTTTTTATGAAAATTCTTAAGTATTTGTAATCTTGGTCTGTTTACACTCGTGCGTTTGCCTAATTTTGTCCGCCAATGTAAAGGAACGCAGTATGAAAGCACCAAAGAATTGGTCCCCGGAACTGGAAGGTCTGCGGGGGCTGGCCTCTCTGTGGGTTTTACTGGGCCACATCTGCATTTTGATTAACTACTCTTTCCCTCTGCTCTCTGACCCCAGTATGGGGGTTGATCTGTTTATCCTGCTTTCCGGGTTCCTGATGGCGAAAAACTATCAGGAGCGTCGTGAGGTGGAACCCTGGACCGATCCCGCCACCTTTAAAAAATTCTGGCTACGCCGCTACTTCCGCATCGCCCCGCTCTACTATGTGCTGCTGGTGGTCGCCATTGGCTTTGGGCCGTACTTCGGGGAGATGCGCGACGTGATATCGTCGTTCTACCCATCCACGGCTACCGAGGTGTCACGCTATGCGGACCAGTCATTCGGTAACCTCGCGACCCACGTGCTGTTCCTGTTCGGGTTCCTGCCGCACTACGCGTTCAACACCGTGCTGCCGGACTGGAGCATCGGGCTGGAGATGCAGTACTACGCGCTGTTCCCGTTCATCATGCTGGCGATCATGCGTTTCGGTTACCCGGCCACCTGCGTGGTGCTGATGCTGGCCGGTATCGCCCTGAAATTTGCCCTGCCGGCTTATGTGGATGCATTTAAGATGCCGTCGCTGATCTTCCTCAAGCTGCATATGTTTGTGGCCGGGATGCTCATCGCCGAGGCGGTGCGGCGTATGCAGGTGCGTTACCTGCTGCTGGCACTGCTGGCACCGGTCATCAGCATCTTCCTGACCATCGGCTGGCATAAAGTGCGTATTGGTATGGAAGCGCTGATGATCCTGCTGATGGCGGCAATCCTGTGGAAATTCCGTGCCGGCAGTATGATGGCCACCGTGATGTCGCTGCCGAAACGCCTCCTGACGCTGCGTTTCAGCACCTTCCTGGGTGATGTCTCCTATTCGGTTTACATGCTGCACCTGTTGATTGTGATCCCGGTCTGTGGCCTGTTGCTGAGCCACACCGCGCTGGCGCAACAGACCGCAGTGCTGCGTTTCCTGGAGGTGGCCGCTCTCTGCCTGCCGGTGACCTACCTGCTGGCCATGCTGCTCTATAAAGGGGTGGAAAAACCGGGCATTAAGCTGGGGAAATATGTGCTGCGGCAGAACAAAGCAGAACCGCGGATCGAACCCTTGGCATAAGGCTGGCCGCGGCCGGCAACCGGCGGCGGTATAGCAATTCAGGTGGGCGGTTAACCGGGATCGACCTAAGATTTATCTTAATAAACACCACGGATTGCTTAACTGTTGCGCCACGGAACCATTACACTTATCTCAGAGTAGTCTGAGAGAGGTGAAGGATATGGCTCTGTTTATCTTCGTATTGTGCAATATCGCATTAGTGCTTGCATCGATGAAAGTGCGTAACTGATGCATGCGGCGGCCCGATGTTTCATCCCGGCAGATCCGCCCCCCTGAGCCCGGCCTAACCCGCCGGGCTTTTTATTGGGCGGCGTTCTGCCAGGCCGTCCTATAACGGCTGCACTGCCGGCACCTGATGGTGAAAAACGTAGGGATCAGAGATCAGCGCGAACTGCTCATCGTCCGGGTAAGTGACGGCGACCTGATACGCCTCGCCGGCAAAGGCGCGGATGGCGGCCATATCGCGCCAATACGTCGCCAGGAAAAAGTGCATGTAGTCGCCCTGGGCTTCCCGGCGGACAAATGCCCCACAACAGCCTGCAATGCCCTGGGCATGGCTGACGCCCGTCAATTGCAGATGGCGGGCAAACCCTTCCGCATGGTGTAGCGGCACACACCCGTGCCAGGTCCGGCAAATCATGATCCCTCCGAATAATTATTCAAATAAAACACATAACTATTATGTGATAACTCCTGCAAAATCAACCGTTATCACCCTAAAAAGGATTGAAAACCGCCGCTGACCTCCTATGCTGTCAACACCTAACCAGGGGGAGATGGATATGCTGCTTTACCACTACACCAATCAGGCGGGCTTTCTCGGCATTATGGAGAGCGGCACCCTGTGGGCGACTAAAATCCAGTACCTCAATGACAACAAAGAATTTTTCCTGGCGCTGTCCATCGCAGACGAGATCCTGAAAGAGCGGTTGCGCACGGAGATTAACCGGGACGTGGTGATCCGCCTGATTCGTTTCCGGGAAGCGCTGCCGCGGATGAATGACGTCAATGTCTGTGTCTGTTCCCTGTCGGAGAACGGCGATCTGCTGAGCCAATGGCGCGGGTATGCGTCCGGCCTGGGGGGATATTCGATTGGGTTTGACTATGACAGGCTGAAAGCGGGGTTCAGCCGGCATGACTACGTGCTGATGAAATGCCGTTACCAGCCGCAAGAGCATGAAGATTTTATTAACAACGTCATCGACACCATTCTGATGATGTTTGAAGGCCAGCCGGAGCCGGATCACGCGGAGATTGAGAAGCCGTCCGCCGCCTCGCGCCTGTTCCAGGAGCATCTCTCCTGCGTGGCGGCCGTGCTGAAAGACAGCAGTTTCAGCGAGGAAGCCGAATGGCGCGCCATCTCCCGCCGCTCCCTCAGCCCGGCAGAACTCGCTTTCCGCCCCGGCCACTCGACCCTGACGCCTTACCACAAATTGCCGTTCGACAACCGGCAAAACGGCTGCGTACGCGAAGTGATTGTCGGCCATACGCCCAACAGCGAACTCGCCATCGCCGCCACCCAGACCCTGATGCAGAAAATGGGGTTGCACGTTGCCCTGCACGCCAGCCAGATCCCGTTCAGGAACTGGTGAGGGGGAAGTTATCCAGTCAACTCACACACCACCTTCAGGGTTTTATACCTGAAAAGTGCCTGTCCCCTTCGGCAGTTGAACCCCCGGAACGTGGTGATGTGTGTCTCGAGCCAGACCTGGATTAGAGCGTGTTTGCCTAATAGCCTTCAAAGCTACCGTGATTTTTATGGTACATGACGTACATAAGCTTAACGTTTTCTACCAGCACCTTTTCCACTGGTTCGGATGTCTTATCGGCTATCGCTTGTATCTTTTCGATTATGTCATCCGGCACAGGGCGTTGCTCAGCAAGCTCATTTGCCTGTTTCAGGTTCGGCCACATCATTTTCTTTCTGTGTAATAGCAGCAATAGCGGTTGCCGTTAACTGCATAAAAAACGTCAACCTCTTCAGTAGAGTACATGTTGCCATGCCTGGCGGCATGCCATCTGCGTATCGCAGGTTTCAATGCAGAGAGCCAGAGCAGGCTGGCATTCAGCCCCAGCCTTTCTCTGGCCCACTCAGTCTCAAGCCATTGGCTTAACGCAGCGCGCCGACCTGCTCTGTTTGAGCTATGTTTTTGGCTCTGTCCATAGACACATTAAGGCGTTTGCTAATGATACCCGCGGGTTAACACCGCGCCCGATGAAATCTGATATCACGCTAACCAGGTCAGCACGGGCTGCGTCACTCAGGCCACGCCAATCGCTAAGGCTGCCCATAGGCAGCCTTATTTTTATATGTATGAATGCAAAATACAGGTTGACCTACAATATAGGTGTACCTATAACTGTCCCCTCAGCCAGACGCTGAAATAGGAAGGCCCCTACCGAAGCAGAGGCCAACATGAGGAAGGGTTATGATGACGTTAATCATCATCCTGATTGTTCTCTTAGTGATTAGCTCGCCAGCGTACTAAGACAGTCAGGCGGAGGAGAGAAACGCCCTCCAACCCACACTCCATAACTTAGGATTTTATCATGGCCCGGACAATAACTGACATCCAAAAACGCAGCGACGAACGGCGCGGCCTGAAGGTAAAGAGCATGAAGCTTAACGTCGAAACCATCGCGTTACTGGAGCGCCTTGCAGCCCATACTGGTGAGCCTCAATCGGCCGTTGTAACCAAGGCGCTTCAGATGCTGGCCAATGAACTAAAGCTATAACGGGAAGCCTCCTTCGGGAGGCTTTTTTATAAGCAGCAGGAAGAGCATTACTTATCAACGTGGCCGCCAGCGGATTGCTTCCGCCAATCCCTTTACCTGTTGCGCAGAAAAGGAACCCTGCTAAACCGACATAATAGGTAGGTATAGAACCCACTGTTGAATAGCTTCTATTTTACTTTGTGGGTATTATACCCCCTGGCGTGATAACGAGATGGCATATTATGAGCAGTGCAGAGTTAATTAAACAATTAATAGCTGATAGATAGATTAAGCAGCGTGAGTCATGTAACGCTGAGTAAACCAGGGGGAAGGAAGATAATTACCATACCCCATCCCCGGAAAGATGCTTCAAAGGGGATTGCCCGACAGACTCAAGTGATTTCAGATTTCAAATTGTTATAACAGGGTGCGCCGAAAGCCGCCCCTCTCTGCAAAGGCCGTCATTCGCAACTGATGAGGTGTTTATGATTTATCCGCTTTTTATCTTTAAAACTGACAGCGGCGCATACGATGGCTACTTTCCTGATGTTGAAGGATGTTTCTTTGCAGGAAACTCTTTAGAGGAAGCCATTCATCGTGCGGAAAAAGCGTTTGCTGCACACATGGAAGTGTTAATTGCGCAAGGCGGCCACGTACCCGCACCCCGCGATCCGGCTGATTATCTTGGTGACGAACGTCTTACCCAGGATAGCGGCTTTCTCGCATTGGTAGAGATTGATCCGACCAAATACGAGACGAAGGCTGTTAAGTTCAATCTGACCATGCCTGGCAATCTGTTAACGGCAATAGACCGTTATATTGAGCAGAACGGACATTATAAAAACAGGTCAGCGTTTCTCTCTGACTTAGCCAGAAAAGAGATTGCGCGGGGATAGTGCTCCTGACCACCGAATAGGCTGGCCTTTGAAGCAGGGAATGGAATCAGGAAGCGGTTATTTCCAGCCGCTTACCCAGCGCCAGGAGCGCTTTCTGTATTGTGTCGATTTTAGTGCTATGACTCAGCGATACGATGCGCTGAACTTCCTGCGGGCGCGTATCAATCAGCCTGGCTAACTCCGCATTAGACACACCCTGTTGAACCAATGTATTCAACAGAAGCACCTTCGCAGCAACGCTGGCCGGCACCTCCACAAATGCTTCACCCTCTGCTGATGGAGCTGGAATCTCACGACGGTCTTCAAAGTAGAAATCAAACGCCGTTACCAGAGCGTCTTGCGCCATTGATAGCGCTCCTTCTCTGGTATCACCACCGGTTATTGCTTCCGGGATGTCGGGGAACAGCACCGCACACCCTGTTTCATCACAGTCGAACGTTACTGGATATCGCATAAATGATTAATTGAAACTCCGCGAATACCAACCCCAAGGGGGGGTGGTTTTTATTTCATTCCGAGTTGCTTGAGAATCATTTTTCTCAGCGGCTCCGGTATCTCTTTTGCCGGAGGCCCCGGCATGATTGTTTGCCTGCCGTTAAGGAAGATTTTTAGAGGGTTTGTTCCCTCTTTAAATTCCGCCCCCCGACCAGCAAGCCAATGTCTGAACCCACTTTGCTTCACTTTCCCTGTCGGTTTAAGTGAAGATAACTATAAACATTTTTGTTTATTCCGCCAACAGAAAGATGAACATTTTTGTTTATAAAATTGGCTACAACGAAAGCTCACCTGTTTCATAACACGAGTATATTGCTAAGCGATACCACGTCAGGCAGCTTGCCTGTTGCGCAGAGACGCAAAAGCCCCCCTAAAACGAGCCTTTTTGTGTTTATTCTTACCAGTGAAATTTAAATAAATCGCATTCTTTCAATGAGTTAAGGTTCTTAACGAATTTTTCTGGAACTGGCTTATCTTTTACCATTTCAATTGCACTCTCCAGTAATTGCAAAGCCCTAGGGATCATAATGGCGCTATAGCACGGATCTACTTCAGGGATAAGGACTTTAACTACCCAGCGCTATGAGGATTTACTGCTGTTTAGCTGGGCAAGAATATGCGCAACACCAGGCGGGACATGAGTCGCAAAAGATGCTCTAAAGTATCTGGATGTGCACAGTTCAGAGCTTACTTTGCTATAAAAACCGGATATGGAATTTCGGGCACTTTTCAGATAGCCTCAAAAAACACCTTTAAAACCAAAAGCATAAAAAAAGACCGAATACGATTCCTATATTCGGTCTAGGGAAATGGCTCTTGGGAGAGAGCCGTGCGCTAAAAGTTGGCATTAATGCAGGCTGTTATGCCTTGCCCTTTAAAGCGTAGACGACGCAGGTGATTTTTCCAGCACCCTCACCGGGCAGTGATAGTGACAACCGGGAAGGAATTCACTTTTGTGATAACAGTCCCAAAACAAGCCCTTAACACTGGCGCTCTGCCATTTCCCTGACTTTTCATTGTGCCGTCTGGCTTACTCGCACAGGGTCAGCGCCTTCTGCTGTACCGCGGCCAGGCTCATTTTCTGCCCCGGTTGCTGTGGGTCGTCGAGCTGAATAATGGCAATCGGCTTCGCCTGGGTTTTGCCGGCTTTCACTTCTGCTTCAGCGATGTCGTTCAGCGGGTACTGCACCAGGGTGCTGTCATTGATGGCGTAAAGCGCATGGCCCGCGCGGCACTGCAACATCACTTCCTCACGGGTGAACGGCCATGCCTTGCCGAACTGGAAGCGGCTTACGGTGATGATATCCGCGGCGAACGCACTGCTGCACACACCGGCCAGCACCAGGGAGAGGATTACTTTTTTCATTGGGGAGTCCTTTACTCTATCCAAAACAAAAACTTAGTTTACCGCTACCGGCTCCAGGGTCGCAAACAGGCTGACCAGCAGCAAAACCAGTACCGAAAGCCCGAGCAGCAGTGAGGTGGCACGTACCACGCCGCGTTGCGCCTGCACCGGCGAGGCGGTAAAACGCGGCACAATGCGGTAGCGGTTATAGAGCGCCACCGCCACCATCACCGCCACCAGCGCCGCTTTCACCAGCAGTAGCATCTGGTACGGCGAACGGCTTTCAAACGGCCAGCCCTGCACAATCAGCCAGGTATCAACGGCGCCGGTGGCAATCACCAGCGCCACAGCCAGATGGCCAAAAGTGGAGAAGCGCAGCAAGGCGAGGATCGCCTCCTGACGCCACGGCCCGCCCCGGCTGAAACGCAGGCATCTCAGTAACGGCAGCAAACTGCCGAACCAGTAAGCCGCAGAGAGCAGATGCAGAGTATGGTTGGCACGTTGCGCCAGCCCGGCCATCCCTTCGCGCATGGCCGCATGGCCGACGCTGCCCAGCCCCACCAGCAGGGCGAACGTCAGCAGCAGAATAAGCCTGTCACGCCAGCGGTCAGCCGGCAGCAACACACTCAGCAGCAGCAAGGCGGCAAACAACAGATGCCAGCGCCAGACCTGGCCAAACGCGGTGTTCAGTACCGCCAGCCAGATCGGGAATGCCGTGACATCCGGCCAGCCCTCCCCCATCAGCCCGCCCTGCACGGCCACCATCAGGCAGGCCGTCAACAGGGCCACCAGCGCCGCGTATCCCTGCCAGTAACGCAGGCGCTGCAGCAGGACCGCACCAAATGCGGCCGGGGCCAGAAGCCGGGTAAACACACTGATGCCGAACAGTTGCATCACCGCCAGAAAATGCACAAAGCGGCATGCCACCCACAGCAGGGAAAGCGTACTCATTTTACCGTGAAGCGGTAGGTTCCCTGGGTGCGGTGCCCATCGACAGAGACAACCTTCCACGCGACCTGATACTCACCGGCGGGAAGCGCCTTATCCAGCGGCACCTGCAAGCGGGTGTTATCGCCGTTGTCACTGCTCAGCGCGGCGGAAGGTATCGTCATCTGCACCGGGCCGCTCAGGGTGATACGGCTGAAGCGGGGTTCTACGCCCTCGGTGAAAGTCAGGACCAGCTGTTGCGGGCCGCCCTGCACCAGGGCGTTGGCGGCAGGTGCCGAAGAAGCCAGGTGGGCGTGGGCCAATGCCGCAGGGGCGACGGCCGCGGTGAACAGGAACGCGCATAACACACGAAGACAAAGGAATGTTTTTGGCATAACAGACGTCTCTCTGGCTGCGGGGCAAAATTTGCGCCTACTTTACCCGATTCAGCCGGTGAGATGTTGCAAAAAATGCATTGGGTTATCGCGCGGAGGTGAAAAGAAAGGGCAATAAAAAAGGCCTGCACCAGGGTGCAGGCCAATACGTGCGCGCAATGTTTTTATGCCGCCGGGTCGCTGCCCGCCGTCATGTTTTTTAATTCTTTATCGATAATAAACAGGCCGTTACCGGTGTTGCTCACCATGCCCAGCTTGTCGAGCACGGATTTGAACAGTTTCTCTTCTTCATGCTGCTCAGCCACATACCATTGCAGGAAGTGGAAGGTAGAATAATCCTGCAACGTCATTGCCAGGTGGGCCAGTTCGTTGATCTTACGGGTAATCAACTGCTCGTGCTCATAGGTCAGGGTGAACACATCCGCCAGGGATGCAAACTCTACCGGCGGCGCGGCAATGGTGCCGAGCAGCGGCAGCGCACCGGTGTCGCTGACATAGTCAAACAGGCGCTGCATATGTTCCATCTCTTCACGCGAGTGTGACTTCAGGAACGCCGCCGCCCCTTCAAAGCCTTTGTCACTGCACCAGGCGCTCATTTGCAGGTAGAGGTTAGCGGAATAGAACTCCAGGTTCAGTTGCTCGTTAAGCTGGCTGACCATTTCTGGCTTTAACATAGACATATCCTTATAAACGACAGGCGAAGCGATATTTAATAATTTTTCGCATTATGCCGACATCCTTTTAAATTACAAACAGCAATTTTAACAATCGCAGAGAAAGTAAATCATCCTCTTGAAAATAGTCATTATTTTTTTATTACGGCACGACACCACCCGGCAACCCTCTTTATTTAATGATAATTGTTTACATCCCTTAAAATAAATAAAGACGAATCATTCTTATTTATATTTTATCCCGCCTGCCCCTTTCTTCCTGTTGCCCCACCTGCCCGGCAGACACACACCGCCTTGCCATTTTCACAGGCTTGCTTTATTTTTGCCGCAGCATAACCAACGCCCGGCAGGAGAGAATGATGGGATATAACCTGGCTGAACTGACACCCGATGAGATGAACCGGATCAATGTGGATTTGGCCGCGTCCGGCGTCGCTTTTAAAGAGCGTTACAATATGCCGGTGGTGCCTGAACTGGTTGAGCGCGAGCAACCGGAAGCGCTGCGTGATTACTTCCGCGAACGTGTGGCGTTCTACCGCAGCGCATCGCACAACTACTCACGCCTGCCCTATGAACCCAAAATGAAGTAAGCGCCGCCCCAGGCCGGGGCGGGCCGCTATGCCTTGCCGGCGAACTGGTCAGTCGCGCGGATTAGGCGATCCAGAATGCCCGGCTCGTCAAACGAGTGCCCCGCCCCTTCGATAATATGCAGCTCTGCTTCCGGCCAGCGGGCCGCCAGATCCCAGGCGTTCTGCACCTGGCAGGCCATATCATAGCGCCCATGCACAATCACGCCGGGAATATGGCGGATGCGGGTAACATTCTCCAGCAGCTGATCGTCCCGCTCCAGGAAGCCGCCGTGGCTGAAATAGTGGTTTTCAATGCGGGCAAACGCCAGCGCAAAATCATCCTCACCAAAGGAGGCGGCATTCACCGCCGGCATCAGCGTGACGGTCTCCCCTTCCCACAGGCTCCAGAGGCGTGCCGCTTCCAGCTGCACGACCGGGTCATTGCCGGTGAGGCGACGGCGGTAGGCACCAATCACATCCTGCCGTTCCTCCTCTGACAGAATAGAGAGCACGCGCTGCCATTTGTCCGGGAAGAAGCGCGAGGCACCATCCTGATAGTACCAATCCAGTTCCTGTTGGCGCAGGGTGAAAATGCCGCGCAGCACCAGCTCACTGACGCGTTCAGGGTGCGTCTGGGCATACGCCAGCCCCAGCGTGGACCCCCAGGAGCCGCCAAAGACCAGCCACTGCTCTGCCCCGGCCATCTCACGCAGCTTTTCCATGTCGTCGATCAGGTGCCAGGTGGTGTTGTTGTCCAGGCTGGCATGGGGCCGGGAGCGGCCGCAGCCGCGCTGGTCAAACAGCGTGACGTTGTAGTGTGCGGGATCAAACAGCTGGCGATGGAGGGGTGAACAGCCGCCGCCCGGCCCGCCATGAATAAACACCGCCGGTTTGCCTTGCGGGTTCCCGCTGCGCTCCCAGTAGATCTGGTGCCCGTCGCCGGTGTTCAGCCACCCGCTGGCGTATGCTCTGATGGGCGGATATAAGCCCTTTAATACCGTCATCTGCTGTTCCGATCTGCCTGATCCTGAGGTTTACTAAAACCGATTGTTACATTTGCGTCAATGAATTAGCTCTATTGTGTAGAGATTCCGGTTTTTTTGGCGATTTTCCCACCACTGTTACGCTACATTTTGTCCAAAAAGAGATCTTAAAAAAAACAGTGCGTTTAAAAATTTTGGTTAATAGCGCTTGAAAAATTTTCTCAATCAGCCGTTAATAAGGGTGCATACCAACCCAGCCACCGGTACAGAGAGGCCACCATGAGTAAGGGAATGGATAGCAAAAAAAATGCGAAGAAGAAGCCGTTGAAGACCCCAGCTGAAAAGCGGGCGGATAAACGTTCAAAAAAGGCGCATCCGCAAGAATGAGTCCGGCTGAACCGCGTACTTAAACCCGCTCTGGCGGGTTTTTTTATTGTCTCTGATATCTAAAGGATTGAGTGCATGAGTCGGATTGTTATTGCAGCGGCACAATATTGCAGCGTGCCATGTGATATCGAGAAAAATGTCTCGTTACATCGCGAGTTTATTGCCCAGGCAGCGGAGCATCAGGTCAACCTGCTGATTTTTCCCGAGCTGTCGATTACTGGTTATGAAATTGCCCAGGCACCGGAGCTGGCCCTGATGCTTGGCGACCCCCGCCTCACGCCGCTGCGCGATGATGCGCGCCGCCATAAGATGACCGTTGTTTTTGGTGCGCCGATTATTACTGACGACCAGGGCACCTGCTGCATCGGTGCCGTGACCTGTGAGGCCGACGGTACCCTCTACGCCTATACCAAACAGCACCTTGCCGGCAATGAGCCCCACTATTTCTCCCAGGGCGAAGGCGGCCCGCTGGTGAATGTGCAGGGTTACCCGGTGGGGCTGGCCATCTGTGCGGATGTGCGCGTACCGTCGCATCCGGCCCAGGCCGCGCTTTCCGGCGCGCAGATTTATACCGCCAGCGTGCTCTTTTCCGAAGAGGGTTACCTGGAAGACACCCAAACCCTGGAGACGTACGCCCGGCAACATCAGATGGCGGTGTTAATGGCCAACCACGGCGGCCATACCGGCGGGTGGCAGCCGGCCGGCAAAAGTGCCATCTGGGCCGAAGGCGGCCATTGCATCGCCCGCGCACCGAGCCACGGCAATGCGCTGGTGGTGGGCACCCGCCATCAAAACCAATGGCAGGGCCATGTATTATCATTAGGGTAACCGTGACCCCTACCCAAAGGAGTGCCAATGATGCTGCGAGTTATTGATACCGAAACCTGCGGCCTGGACGGTGGCGTGGTTGAGATCGCGTCAGTGGATCTGGTCGGGGGAGAGATTGTGAACCCGATGAGCGATCTGGTTTCCCCCGATCGCCCAATCAGTATTGAGGCGATGGCGATCCACCACATCACCGAAGAGATGGTCGAAGGCAAACCGCGGATTGCAAAAGTGATCGGCCGCTACCACGGCAGCCCCTATTATGTGGCGCACAATGCCGCGTTTGACCGCGCCATGTTGCCGGAAATGCATGGCCGCTGGATCTGTACCGTAAAACTGGCCCGGCAGGCGTTTCCCGGCCTGAAATACAGCAACCAGCATTTACGTTACGCCTTGCGGCTGAAAGTGGATGTGCCGGAGGGGCTTTACCCGCACCGCGCGCTGTATGACAGCTACGTCACGGCGGCGCTGTTGCAGCGCATTATGCAGGAGACGGGCTGGAGCGCTGAAGAGATGGCGGACATTACCGAACAGCCGGTGCTGCTGCGCACCTTGAAATTCGGCAAATACCGCGGCCGCCCGATTGAAACCGTGGCGCAGGAAGACCCGGCCTATTTGCGCTGGATGCTGAAATCCATCGACGATCTCAGCCCCGATATGCGCTATACGCTGAACCACTATCTGGCGCCCTGACCTCTACCAGACTGCCAGCTGATCCTTTTACCGATCAGCCGGCCCCTTTTCCGGCCCCCGCCGCGCACTGAATGCCGCGGCGGCACTGCCCGGCGTCAGGCCTGCGCCTCGTTCAGCGCCAGCACAAACGCATACTCCATCGCGATATCCTCATAGGCTTTGAAGCGGCCCGACTTCCCGCCATGCCCGGCATCCATGTCCGTGTACATCAGCAATTGGTTGGTGTCCGTTTTCAGTTCGCGCAGTTTCGCCACCCATTTGGCGGGTTCCCAGTACTGCACCTGCGAGTCATGCAAACCGGTGGTAACCAGCATATGCGGATAGGCTTTGGCGGTGATCTGGTCATAGGGGCTGTATTCCAGCATACAGCGGTAATAGGCTTCCTGATTGGGGTTGCCCCACTCGTCATACTCACCGGTGGTCAGCGGAATGCTCTCATCGAGCATCGTTGTCACCACATCCACAAACGGCACCTGCGCCACAATCCCGTGATACAGCTCCCCGGCCTGGTTGATCACCGCGCCCATCAGCAACCCACCGGCGCTGCCGCCCATCGCATAGACCTTGTCCGCATGGCCGTACTGCTGTTCCACCAGCGCGCGGGTGACATCAATGAAGTCATGGAAGGTGTTCATCTTGTTGAACAGCTTGCCGTCTTCGTACCACTGCTGGCCCAGTTCGCCGCCGCCGCGGATATGGGCGAGTGCAAAGACAAACCCACGATCGAGCAGGCTGAGGCGGCTGGCGCTGAATGACGGATCCATGCTGCTGCCGTAGGAGCCGTAGCCGTAAACCATCAGCGGGTTATTGCCGGCGGTGAACCGGTCACGCCGGTACACCAGCGACACCGGCACTTTTACGCCGTCGCGCGCCGTCACCCACAGGCGCTCACTGGTATAGTCGCTGCTGTTAAAATCTTTGACCTCCTGCTGTTTCAGCAAGGTGCGCTCGCCGGTGTCCATGTTGACTTCAAACATTGAGGCCGGGGTAGTCATTGAGGAGTAGCCATAGCGCAGCAGAGACGTCTCCGGGTCTGGGTTATAGGCCAGCCAGGTGACATAGGTCGGGTCATCAAAGCGGATCTCTTTCTGCTCGCCGCTCTGCCAGTGGATCTGGCGCAAATGGGTCAGCCCTTCGCTGCGCTCTTCCACCACCAGCCAGTCACGGAACAGGCTGAAGCCCTCCAGCATCACAGTATCGCGCGGCGGGATCACCGCCTGCCACTGTGCCTCGTCCGGCTGGTCAGCCCGGTAAAGGCCGAAGTTTTTACCGTCTTTATTGGAACGGATATAGAAATGGTTCTGGTAGTGATCCAGCGCGTATTCATGGTCACGGCGGCGCGGCACAAAGACCTGCGGCGCGGCATCAGGCTGGTCAGCATCCAGTAACAGGATCTCTGAGGTGGTGGTGCTGCTGAGGTGGATCAGGATAAAGCGCTCGGAGGTGGTTTTCTCCAGCCCCACATAGAAGGTGTCATCCTGCTCCTGGTAGATCAGGGTATCTTCAGCCGGATCGCTGCCGACGACGTGGCGGTAAACCTGATAAGGCAGCAGGGTTTTGTCATGTTTGCGCACATAGTAGAGCGTGCGGGCATCATTGGCCCATTCAAAACTGGCGGAGGTATTGGTAATCACCTCGTCGGCCCATTCATCGCTGCCGATTTGTTTGATGCGGATGTCGTACTGGCGGCGGGAGAGGAAATCCTCTGCCAGGGCCAGTTGGCGGTTATCCGGGCTGACTTCCATCGCGCCCAGCGTATAGAACTCGTGCCCTTCTGCGCGCACGTTGGCATCAAGCAGGACATCCCACTCCGCCGCGGCGTCTGCCGGCTGGCGCAGGTAAATCGGGTATTCATTGCCGGGCTGGTAACGGGTCTGGTAACGGAAACCGTGGCGCACATAGGGCACCGACGCGTCTTCTTGCGGGATGCGGTCTACCATCTCCTGATAGAGGGCTTCCCGCAAGGATTGATAAGGTTGCATGGCCTGCGCGGTATAGGCGTTCTCTGCCGCCAGGTAATCCAGCACCTCGGGGTGTGTGCGGTCATCGTCACGCAGCCAGTAATAATTATCGATCCGGGTATCACCGTGGGCGGTAATCGGATGCGGGCGTTTCTCTGCTTTTGGTGGTGTGGTCATGAACTGATCCCTGGCACTGCCATTATGAACCGACTGAAAAATGCGGGACGCGGGCGACAGGCGCTCCGGAGTCTGTACGGTCATCATACGTCATGCTGCGGCGGCGACGCGGGCGTCCCGTCACAACACATTAATAACAAAAATAATGATAGACCCTAACAGAGGGTGAACTCAATGCAGGTGAGGTGCTGTATGCCGGGGTAGATGGACCCGATGACCTGCTTCAGTTCAGGCAGGGTCATGTTCTCCTGCCGGGCATGGGACGCATCCAGCGCAGAGAAAGCCACAGGCGTGACGGAAAGCACGCGCAGGCGGCAGAAGGAAACCCCATCCTCCAGGCGTGAGACCTGCAAAATATCACCCGGCGCAACGTCAGCGTCACTGCCGCTGCGCAGGGTGATGGTTTTACGGCCTGCCAGGATGTCCGCCTCAAAACGGCGGTAAAAGGTGAAAGGTATCACGGCATCACTCCCTGATGGCGCAGGCTCAGGCGGCCTGCTCGTCGCTGCCTTCGGCCTTGCCGCGGCTTTTGGGTTTCAGGCGCGCCGGTTCTGCGGCGTCGTTGCCTGGTGCTGATGCCAGCACGCTTTCCAGCGAGCCGCCCCGCAGGATTTGCGTCAGCGGATCTTTATGTTCCGCCAGGAAGAAGCTCAGGCGCTCACGCTCGCTCTCTTCCATTTCCAGCGCAGAATGGGCCAGCCATTCAGACAGGGTATCGGCCAGATCCAGCATCTTGTCGTAAGCGTCAGCTTCTTTCTTGGTCGCAAACGTCATCTTTTCCTCGCCTTGTCGCACCACGACATATTTTACTTCTACCGTCATGAGTGATAATCCTCTTATGGCACACTACTGTATGAATATACAGTTTAAGTAAATCGGGGCGCGGAGGCAAGCCCTTTTACACATTCCGGAACCTGCCTCGCAAAAGAAAAACTACTTCAATAATCGGGCTTTACAGCTTTTACCTTTGATTTTACCTTGCTGCAACTGCGACAACGCCCGGCGGGCGCTGGCACGGCGGATGGCGACATAGGCATGGACCGGGAACATGTCAATTTTGCCCACCTCGGCCGCCGTCAGCCCGGCATCGCCGGTCAGCGCACCCAGGATGTCACCGGGACGGATTTTCGCCTTGCGGCCGCCGTCGATGCAGAGGGTAGCCATCTCCGGCTCAAGCGCGACCGGCGGGGTGGCAAGCAGTTTTTCAGCCGGTTGCCAGGTGGTACGGATGGCGAGGTAATCCTCCAGCGCGTGCACGCGCACCATCTCCTGCGGCGTACAGAAGCTCACGGCCAGGCCGCTCATCCCGGCGCGGCCGGTACGGCCGATGCGGTGAACATGCACTTCCGGGTCAAAGGAGAGCTCATAGTTGACGACCAGTTCGAGGTCTTTGATGTCCAGCCCGCGTGCGGCGACATCTGTCGCCACCAGCACCCGGCAACTGCGGTTGGCGAAGCGCACCAGCACCTGATCGCGGTCACGCTGCTCCAGGTCGCCATGCAGCGCCAGCGCGCTGATGTTCTCGTCAGCCAGCGCCTCGTAGACTTCCTGGCAGTCGCGTTTGGTGTTGCAGAACACCACGCAGGAGGTCGGCTGGTAGTGGCGCAGGGTGCCGGTCAGCAGGCGCAGCCGTTTTTCACGGGTGGTTTCCACAAAGATCTGCTCAATGGTGGTCTGTTCCGCTTCTGCCGCGATCTCCACATCCAGCGGCTCCTGTTGCACGCGGGCGCTGATGCGGGCGATGCCTTCCGGGTACGTGGCGGAGAACAGCAGTGTCTGGCGGCGCGGCGGGGTGTAACGGATCACTTCATCGATGTCATCGCTGAAGCCCATGTCCAGCATACGGTCGGCTTCATCCAGCACCAGGATGCGCAGGGCGTCCAGTGACAGCGTCTGTTTGCGCAGGTGCTCCTGGATGCGCCCCGGCGTGCCGACCACGATATGCGGCGGGTGCACCAGGGAGTCGAGCTGCGGGCCGATAGGCTGGCCGCCGCATAAGGTCAGGATTTTGATGTTCTGGGTAAAACGTGCCAGCCGGCGCAGCTCTTTACTGACCTGATCCGCCAGCTCACGCGTCGGGCATAACACCAGCGCCTGCGTGACATACTGCCCCGGCACAATTTTGTCCAGCAGGCCAATGCCGAATGCGGCGGTTTTGCCGCTGCCGGTCTGGGCTTTGGCGCGCACGTCGCGGCCGCTGAGGATCGCCGGCAGTGACGCCGCCTGCACCGGGGTCATGGTGGCGTAACCGAGTTCCGCCAGATTGGCGAGTTGCTCCGCCGGCAGCGGCAGGGAAGAAAATGAAAGTGTGCTCAAGACAGTAACTCTTATGGTGATCAGAAAAGGAGGCGGGAGTGTGCTGCTATACAGTCAGTTCCAGCAAACGCCCATCATAACAGAGCCGGCGCCCTGCGTGTTAATAGTGGCTTAACCGGGCGGAAAAAGCCGCATCCGGGCGGTTTTTTATCCATAACCTGCCTGTTCTGTGGCCTGCCTGCGCAGCCGGGCCGCACGCGGCAGCCCCCCTCTTCCGGGCAATAACCGGCACAGCCGTGACCACGCAAACGTTTTCGTTTATACTGCGCGCGATTTTCTCCGGTCTTGTCAGTTAACCCTGTAAATGAAGGTAAGTTATGTTGATCCTTGGAACTGCCCTGCGTCCTTCCGCCACCCGTGTCATGCTGCTGGGTTCCGGTGAACTCGGTAAAGAAGTGGCCATCGAATGCCAGCGTCTCGGCCTGGAAGTGATTGCCGTTGATCGCTATGCCGATGCCCCGGCAATGCATGTTGCCCACCGCAGCCATGTGATCAACATGCTGGACGGCGACGCCCTGCGGGCCGTGATTGAGCAGGAGCGCCCCGATTTTATCGTGCCGGAAATTGAGGCTATCGCCACCAGCATGTTGGTTGAGCTGGAGCAGCAGGGCCACAATGTGGTGCCGTGTGCCGAGGCGACCCGCCTCACCATGAACCGTGAAGGCATCCGCCGCCTGGCCGCCGAAACCCTGGGGTTGCCGACGTCAACCTACCAGTTTGCTGACAGCGAGAGCGCTTTCCGCCAGGCGGTGAGCGACATCGGCCTGCCCTGCATCATCAAGCCGGTGATGAGCTCCTCCGGCAAAGGCCAGAGCCTGATCCGCCATGAGGATGAGTGCCAGTCAGCCTGGGACTATGCCCAACAAGGCGGGCGCGCCGGGGGCGGCCGGGTGATTGTGGAGGGGCTGGTCCGCTTTGATTTTGAGATTACGCTGCTGACCATCAGCGCGGTGGACGGTATCCATTTCTGTGACCCGATTGGTCACCGTCAGGAGGACGGGGATTACCGGGAATCCTGGCAGCCGCAGCAGATGAGCGCCCTGGCGCTGCAACGCGCGCAGGAGATTGCCAAAAAAGTGGTGACGGCACTGGGCGGCCACGGCCTGTTTGGCGTGGAGCTGTTTGTCTGTGGGGATGAGGTGATCTTCAGCGAAGTGTCGCCGCGCCCGCACGATACCGGCATGGTGACACTGATCTCGCAGGACCTGTCAGAGTTTGCGCTGCATGTGCGCGCCTTCCTCGGCCTGCCGGTAGGGGAAATCCGCCAGTTCGGGCCGTCGGCTTCCGCCGTGATCCTGCCGTCGCTCACCAGCAGTGATGTGCGTTTCAGCGGTGTCGGCCAGGCACTGACCGGCCACAACCAGTTGCGCCTGTTCGGCAAGCCGGAGATCGCCGGGTCGCGCCGGCTGGGTGTGGCGCTGGCTACCGGTGACACCGTGGAGCAGGCCGTCGCACGGGCCGTCGGGGCGGCGGCAGCGGTCAAGGTCAGCGGCTGAGGCCAAAAAAAACGGGCGCCGCGGCGCCCGTTTCCCCAGAATGCCCACCGGTCAATAACCGTGGTCATCCTCTTCATCTTCGTCCTGGTCGTCTTGCGCGTCCTGTTCCGCGTCATCCTCTTCGTCATCAAAACGTACCGCGACCTGCCCGCCCTGATGGGATTCCCGGATCTCCTGCGCGACCACAGCAATGGCCTGGCCGCTGCTCATCCCCTCTTCCATCAGCTGATGGATGCGTTCCGCAGCCTGTTGCTGCTCCTGATGTGAAAGTGCCGGCATACCCGCTTGCATGGTTCGTCTCCTCTGTTGACCGGCACAGTATACGCGCCGATGGCCCAATGGCCTACTCTCATGCCGTGCGCTGCCCGCCGCGCCGGGACGATGCCGCCCTTTTTCACCCGGTGCGGTTCTGTGGTAGGCTGGGCGACTGTTTTTGACTGCCCGGCCGGCCCGACACCATGTACGCAACCCATACCCTGACTTACACCCCCGATGCGCTGCTGACGCGCTTTGCCCCGCTTTCCGGTTCCCCGTGGGCAATGCTGCTGCACTCCGGCCGGGCGGATCACCTGCATAACCGGTTCGATATTCTGGTGGCTGACCCGCGCATCACGCTGGTGACCCACGGCGAAGAGACGACGATTGCCGGGGCCGGGGGCGAACAGCGCCGCACAGACGATCCTTTCCAACTGGTGGCGGAGGCGATGGACTCGCTGGGGCTGACGGCCGCGCCGGAGGCGGATCTGCCGTTTCTGGGCGGTGCGCTGGGGCTGTTCGGCTACGATCTCGGCCGCCGGGTGGAATCGCTGCCCAGCCTGGCCGCGCAGGATATCGCCGCGCCGGACATGGCAGTCGGCATTTATGACTGGGCCTTGATCGCTGACCACCATCAGCAGCGGCTGACGCTGGTCTGCCACGGGGATGCGGCAGCCCGGCTGGCCTGGCTGGACGTTCAGCAGGCGCGCCCGGCCCCGGCCGATGATTTCCGGCTGACCGGGGAGTGGCAGGCGAACCTGAGCCGCGAGGCGTATGGTGAACGCTTCCGGCAGGTGCAGGATTATCTGCGCAGCGGCGACTGCTACCAGATTAACCTGACCCAGCGCTTTACCGCCCCCTATCAGGGCAGTGAGTGGCAGGCATTTACCCGCCTCAATGCCAGTAACCGCGCCCCGTTCTCTGCCTTTTTGCGGCTGCCTGGCCAGGCGGTGCTGAGTGTGTCGCCGGAGCGCTTCCTGTGGCTGGCGGACAACCAGATCCAGACCCGGCCGATCAAAGGCACCCTGCCGCGGCTCGCCGATCCGGCCGCCGATGCCGCCCAGGCGGCGCGGCTGGCTGCCTCAGAGAAAGACCGGGCTGAGAACCTGATGATTGTTGATCTGCTGCGCAATGACATCGGCCGGGTGGCGGAACCGGGCAGCGTGCGGGTGCCGCAACTGTTTGCGGTGGAGCCGTTCCCGGCGGTGCACCATCTGGTGAGCACCATCACCGCCCGGCTGCCGGCAGGCTGCCACGCCGCCGACCTGCTGCGCGCCTGTTTCCCCGGCGGGTCCATCACCGGCGCGCCCAAAATACGGGCTATGCAGATTATTGAGGAGCTGGAACCGCAACGGCGCAACGTCTATTGCGGCAGCATCGGTTACCTCAGCCTGTGCGGCACGATGGACACCAATATCACCATCCGCACCCTGCTGGCTGAGGCGGGCCGCCTGCACTGCTGGGCAGGCGGCGGCATTGTGGCCGACAGCGATGAGCAGGCGGAATACCAGGAGACGTTTGACAAAGTGGCGCGCATTCTGCCGCAGTTGCGCCCGGCCGCTGAACCGCAGGAGGTTACCGCCGGATGAGCGACTATACGCTGGACGAGTTTATTACCCGCTTTACGCTGCAACAGCCCGCCCCGCCCAAGCCGCTGCGCGATGTGCGGCAGGCCGCGGTGCTGCTGCCGGTGGTCTGCCACCCGGAGCCGACGCTGCTGCTGACCCGGCGCGCCGATACCCTGCGCAAACATGCCGGCCAGGTGGCGTTTCCCGGCGGCTCCGCCGACCCGGATGATGCCTCCCTGATTGCCACCGCGCTGCGCGAGGCGCATGAAGAGGTCGGTATTCCCCCCGCCTCGGTACGGGTGCTGGGCATGCTGGGGCCGGTGGAGAGTTCCACCGGTTTTCAGGTTACGCCGGTGGTGGGGCTTATCCCGCCGGATACCCTGCTGGTGCCGAATGCAGAGGAGGTGGCGGACATCTTTGAGATGCCGTTGCAGGAGGCGCTGCGGCTGTCGCGCTATACGCCGCTGGAGATTGAGCGCCGCGGCATCCGCCACCGCATCTACCTGAGCTGGTATCAGCATCAGTTTGTCTGGGGCATGACCGCCGGGATTATCCGTGAGCTGTCACGCCATGTGGCCCGCCCGGAGGAGAGCGCCAGCATGAATCCCTCCCTGACTGCCGGTTAACCGCCATATCGTCCTTTTGATCCGCCTTTTTTGTGCGCACTTTTACTGAGCCACTGTCAGGAAGGCGATCTTTATCACCTTATTTATGGTAATATTCTGTATATTAGCCCCCTGCCATGATTTGCTACTGAAAAAGCCCCTGTTTTTTGTATGACAAACTAATAACGGCCATCGCTGCCCGGTTTTATGCAGCGTGTCGGGGCAGGAGGTTTCTCCACCCGGTAAGCCTTGCCATTAGGTAATCTCATGCGAAAAGGGGCCGCAGGCCAGGCAGCCTCACTACACTTAATAAGCAGGTCCCTGGTTGTTTTTAAGGCAACCGCCCCGTTTCCCCTGAAGGAGTTTCAGCGTGATCAGCGTTTTCGACATGTTTAAGATCGGCATTGGCCCGTCGAGTTCCCACACCGTGGGGCCGATGAAAGCGGGCAAACAGTTTGTTGACGACCTCGTCAGCCGCGATCTTCTGCCTGCCGTGACCCGTATTGCCGTGGATGTTTACGGCTCCCTCTCCCTGACCGGGAAAGGCCACCATACGGACATCGCCATTATTCTCGGCCTGGCCGGTAACCTGCCGGACAGCGTGGATATCGACGGCATCCCGGCCTTTATCCGTGATGTGGAGGCGCGCCAGCGTCTGCTGCTGGCCAACGGCCGCCACGAGGTTGATTTCCCGCGTGACACCGGCATGGTGTTCCGTCAGGACAATCTGCCGCTGCATGAAAACGGGATGCAGATCCACGCTTTCGCCGGGGATACGCCGATCTACAGCAAAACCTACTACTCGATCGGCGGCGGGTTTATTGTTGATGCAGAACATTTTGGCCAGGTGGATCAGCAGGCGGTGGCCGTGCCCTACCCGTTCAGCCATGCCAGCGATCTGCTGGCCCACTGCCATCAGACCGGGCTGTCGCTCTCCGGCCTGGTGATGCAGAACGAACTGGCGCTGCACGGCAAAGAGGAGATTGAGCGCTACTTCAGCCAGATCTGGCAGACCATGCGCGCCTGTATCGACCGCGGGCTGAATACCGAAGGCGTGCTGCCCGGCCCGCTGCGGGTGCCGCGCCGGGCGTCGGCGCTGCGCCGGATGCTGGTCTCGTCGGACAAACTCTCCAGTGACCCGATGAACGTGATTGACTGGGTGAATATGTTCGCGCTGGCGGTGAATGAAGAGAACGCCGCCGGTGGCCGGGTGGTGACCGCCCCGACCAACGGCGCCTGCGGTATCGTGCCTGCGGTGCTGGCCTACTACGATCACTTTATTGAGCCGGTGACGCCGGAGATTTACATTCGCTACTTCATGGCCTCCGGCGTGATTGGCGCGCTGTATAAAATGAACGCCTCCATTTCCGGTGCGGAAGTCGGCTGCCAGGGTGAAGTCGGTGTGGCCTGTTCTATGGCCGCAGCCGGGCTGGCGGAGCTGCTGGGCGGCAGCCCGGAGCAGGTGTGCGTCGCGGCGGAAATCGGTATGGAACACAATCTGGGGCTGACCTGTGACCCGGTCGGCGGCCAGGTGCAGGTGCCGTGCATTGAGCGCAATGCCATCGCCTCGGTGAAAGCGATCAACGCCGCCCGGATGGCGCTGCGCCGTACCAGTGCGCCGCGCGTGTCACTGGATAAAGTGATCGAAACCATGTACGAAACCGGTAAAGACATGAACGCCAAATACCGGGAAACTTCCCGCGGTGGCCTGGCCATCAAAGTGCAGTGCGACTAATCTTTCCACCGGGCAGCCGCTGAGGCTGCCCGGACACCTTCCCCGCCCCCTCCCCATTTTGCCCAATTCTTTCTGTGATTTTCTGGCTGGTCTGCGGAATTTGTATCACTATTATTCATGCTTCAGGCAGGCAATCCAAAAATAAGCCCTTTATTCTCCGCCTGTTCTTTGCGTCCGGCCTGTCAGCGGCGCTTTTTTCTGTCCTCGGTGTGAGGCCAGGTGTTATCAGGGAGTGGCCACCGATCCGCCCCGTGTGCAGCACGCCTGCGCCGGCAGCGGATTGCCTGCCGTTTTTCATCAAGGAACCCTATGCTGACACCTGATCATGCCAGTGCCAGATACCGCCTTTACCGCTGGGGCCTGTCCGCCGGTATCGGCCTGCTGACATTGCTGCTTATCCTCGGGCTGCGCGTTTATGAGGAGAGCCGGCGCATCGCCGCCACCCAGCAGGCGCTGGTCGCCCATACGGCGCAACAACTGGACATGCTTATCTGGCCGGTGGATCGGGCGCCGCTCGGCTATGACGCCTTTTACGGTATGGAATGCCCGCAAATCCAGCTGAAGCTGTTAAAGCAGGCGGCTGACCTCCAGACCCTGCGCTCGATTGTGCTGGTGCGCGACGGGGTATTGATCTGTTCCAGCCTGGTGGGCACGCTGGACCTGCCTTTCAGCAGCGTGTTGCCGGAATTGCCCGCCCACCAGAAGCTGCTGGCACTGCGCGCCTCCGTTGGCCTTAACCGCGGCGAGCCACTGATGCTGATGTGGAAACCCTTTGGCCCGGACGATAACAGCGGCCAGATCTACACGTTCAATATCCGCCTGCTGGCGCAATTCCTGCTGGAGCCGCAGCCCCCCTACGCTGACCGGCTGGTGCTGAATGTTTCCGGCAACAGCCTGGAGTACCACAAAAACAGCCTGACCCCGCAGGTAAACCTGAGTGGCCTGCCGCAATATACCCACAGTTCGCCGCATTACCCGTTCTCGATCTCGCTGTACGCCCGCTCTGCCTACCATCTGGCGTTTGCGCAGCTCTACCACCATTTGCCGTTGGCGCTGCTGATAAGCCTGCTGGTGATGGCGGCGGCGTACCTGGTGGCCGGCACCCGCATGAGCCTGGCCTACCCGTTGAACCACGCGCTGGACCGCAGGGAGTTTGCGATCTATTGCCAGCCGATTATCCATTGCCAGAGTGCGCGCTGTGTGGGTATTGAGACGCTGCTACGCTGGAACAGCCCGCGCTATGGGCCGGTGCCGCCGGATGTGTTTATCCCGCTGGCGGAGCAACATGCGCTGATTGTGCCGCTGACCCGTTACCTGATGGCGCAGATCGCCGATAATTTTGCGCTGTTCCCGCAGGACCCGGCGTTTTACATCAGCATCAATGTCGATGCGCGCCACTTCCACCAGCGGCAGATTTTGCAGGATGTGCAGCAGATCTGGCTCGCGAAGCAGCCCCCGGTGACGTTGATGATCGAGCTGACCGAGCGCAGCCGGTTGAGCGACATTGACAGCAAGCAGATCCACCAGCTGAAAGCGCTGGGCGTGCTGCTGGCGATTGACGATTTCGGCACCGGGCACAATTCGTTGAGTTACCTGAAAGGGCTGAACCCGGATGTGCTGAAGATTGACCAGTCTTTTACCGCCGCCATCGGCACCGATGCGGTCAATGCCACGGTCACGGACATGATTATCACGCTGGCGCAGCGCCTGAAGCTGAAGCTGGTGGTCGAAGGGGTGGAGACGCCGGAACAGATCGCCTACTTACGGGAGCGGCAGGTGGATGCAGTGCAGGGCTATTACTATGCCCGCCCGTTACCGGTGCAGGAATTCCCCGCCTGGCTGGCGCGGTTTCATGGCGCCACGCCCGACGGCGCACAGCCTGCCCAACAGGAAGGGAAACGCTGAGGGGATCCTGCGCCGGCAGGGTGCCGGCACAGGAAGAGGGTGAAGGGTTACGCCTGTACCGGTTCTTCTTCCGGCAAGGCCTCCACGTAGACCAGATCGATGCGGTAGTCTGACACCGCGCGGATTTCAAACCGGAAGCGGTGCAGCTCCAGCACCTCACCGGCCTGCGGCATCTGCCCGATGTGGGAGAGCAGCAAACCCGCCAGGGACGCGTAATCCTCAGAGGGGCTGACCAGCTCTGAGCAATCCAGCGCCTGTTCCAGCGAGTGGACATCCGCCCCGCCTTTGACCAGCCAGCCGCGCCCTTCCGGCACGATGTCCGGGGTTTCGTCTTCGTCCGGGAATTCCCCGGCGATCGCCTCCAGCACATCCAGCGGCGTGACCAGCCCCTGAATCACCCCGAATTCGTTGCTGACCACCACCAGCCGCCCTTTGGCGCGGCGCAGCACGGCCAGCAGGTTGATGACGTCCAGCGTCTCCGGCACGATGATCGGCGGCGTACGGGCCGCGAAGGCCACGATGTCCTCCCCCTGCTCCAGCGCCACCAGCAGATCTTTGGCGCGTACCACGCCTATCATCTCATCCAGTGAGCCGCGGCAAATCGGGAACAGGCTGTGCGGCGTATCCAGCAGTTGCAGGCGGATCGCTTCCGGCTGGCGGTCACAATCAACCCAGGAGATGTCAGTGCGCGGGGTCATGATGCTGCGCAGCGAGCGCGAGGCGAGCGTCAGCACGCCGCTTATCATGTAGCGCTCCTCTTCGGCAAACGCCCCGGCCGGGATCTCATTCTGCGGCTGTTGCGGATCGGCGTCCTGGCGACGGCCACCCATCAGGCGCATGATCGCCTCGGCTGTGCGTTCACGGCGCGGGCGGCGTGATTCATGCTTGATGAAGTTACGGCGCGCCACCTGGTTGAACAGCTCAATAAGAATGGAGAAGCCGATCGCCGCGTAGAGGTAACCTTTAGGAATGTGGAAACCAAACCCTTCCGCCACCAGGCTCAAACCAATCATCAGCAGGAAGCTGAGGCAGAGCACCACCACGGTCGGGTGGGCGTTAACAAAGCGCGTCAGGGCTTTCGACGCCAGCAGCATCACCCCCATCGCAATCACAACCGCCGTCATCATGATCGCCAGGTTGTCTACCATCCCCACGGCGGTGATCACCGCGTCCAGCGAGAAGACCGCATCCAGCACCACAATCTGGAACACCACCAGCCAGAACCCGGCATAGCCGCGGTTATGCCCGGTGCTGGCGTCATGCCCCTCCAGCCGTTCATGCAGTTCGGTAGTGGCTTTAAACAGCAGGAACAACCCGCCCAGCAGCAGGATCAGGTCACGCCCCGAGAAGGTCAGGCTGCCAACGGAGAACAGCGGCGCGGTGAGCCGTACCAGCCAGGAGATCAGCGACAGCAAACCGAGGCGCATGATCAGCGCCAGCGACAGGCCGATAAGCCGCGCCTTGTCACGCTGGTGCGGCGGCAGCTTGTCCGCCAGGATGGCGATAAACACCAGGTTGTCGATACCCAGGACAATTTCCAACACCACCAGCGTCAGTAAACCGGCCCAGATTGAGGGATCCAGCAGAAATTCCATGTCAGACTCCAGAATGAGAACAGGTTAAATGAGCAACAACCGGATGCCGGGCAGCCGCGTACGGCAGCGCACATACAGGGGCACCAGATCGGTTATCAACGGGGGCAGTACGGGGTAACAACATCAAGCGGGAGATCGCGTGTGTGCCGCAGCGGGGCTGGGAATAACGATCATCAGGGATAAAGCGACTTCGGTGACGGTCCATAAAGTGGGGTTGGCCCCTACACTCCTCATTAAAATAAGAACCGGCACTGTAACAGGATTTTTAAAAGACGACTACCATCTGATCTTACCATTTGAATTAATTTGTAACACAAGTGCGGTTTTTATCGCCGTCTTTCCGGCGATGTATTAGGCATCACGAAATAACAGAGCACCATCACATAAATTATTTCTTCGCTGACTAAAATAAATGGGTCTTGTGCAGCGCGTATTACAGCCTGATGAATTTACTCATTTATTTCTGGAAAACCAGGGTTTTTCGGACAGGTGTAGTGCATCTTTTATACAGCATCTGTCGCCGCGCCCGTCGTGCGCCGACGCGATGCAGTGATTAACAGGAGGTAGCGGGTGAGCATTGCGATTGTCATTGGCACACACGGCTGGGCAGCAGAACAGCTACTGAAAACGGCGGAAATGATTTTGGGCACCCAGGAAAATGTGACCTTTATCGATTTCGTTCCCGGTGAAAACGCAGAGACATTAATCGATAAATACCGCGAGAAAATAAAAGACCTGGACACCTCAGAAGGGGTGCTGTTTCTGGTGGATACCTGGGGCGGCAGCCCCTTTAATGCGGCCAGCCGGATCGCCCACGATGAGGAGAATTATGAGGTGGTCACCGGCGTCAATATTCCGATGCTGGCAGAAACGTTTATGGCCAGGGATGATGACCCGACCCTGGCGGACCTCACTGCGCTGGCGATTGAGAGCGGGCGCGCCGGGGTGAAAGCCCTGAAAGCGCCGGAACCGGCGCCGCAAGCCGCCCCCGTTGAGGCGCAGTCCCCTCCCCATTCCCCTTCGT